>JBKJOD010000110.1:0-18558 GCA_046593245.1 Phycisphaerales bacterium | reverse complement strand
CCAGGCATGGAGCGATTTCGACGATGATTTGCAGAAAATGGACGGCATTTTCTGGTGGAATCATGTATCATGGAATATCGTGGATAGCGCATATTTCATGATACATGATTCCACCAGAAAATGCCGTCCATTTTCTGCAAATCATCGTCGAAATCGCTCCATGCCTGGCCAGGAACGGCCTTGGACCAGATAGGTGCGCACACTCGTTTCTGTGAGGTATCCGGCGGCCTTCGGAATCGCGGGACGCATGAGATGCCACGTAAGGGTCGCGGTGCCGTCGTGCACACTCTCACGGTATCAGCTGACGAAAAGACATGGCAGAAGAATCTCGTCTGAGCGTGTGGCAGGGGTGATCAATCGACGCACTCACTCTTGCGCCTGATCAGGGCGCGGCGGAAAAGCTCGTTGGTGAGGCGGCCGCAAATCGTGCACCGCGTGCGCTCCAAGGCGATGCTGCGGACATACACAGTGAAACACACGCGAACGGGCGGAAACGCAGAACTCCCCAACATCCAGCGGAGTGAAGGGGAGTTGGTGCTGGGTGTGATCCAGTGCAAAAAAGAAAAAACCTCCGCCGAGGCGGAGGCAATGACCCCATGGGGGTCCGAACTATCTGGGAATGCTTCGAGGAAATCGCGGTTCTTGGATCGAGGCGGCGCAAAAAGCGGCGCACTTGGCGACGGTTGTGCGCAGCCCGATTGATGCCAGCCGCTTCGATCGGGCAAGAACAGCGTGTTGAATGTGCCTTCGGTGCCGCGTACAGATGATCAGGTCGCTGGCGGCTGCCAGCGATGCTATCTGATGCCTTCAGGGACCGCTTGACTGAGACCTGTTTTGGAATCCCAGATCACCAGACGGTCGTCGCGTCCTAGCGATGCAAGGGAACGGCCGTCGGGACTCCAGGCGAGGGCGTTGATCTCGTCGGTGTGGGCGCGCAGGGTGAGCAGCTCGGCCCCTATCCCGACGTGCCAGACGCGGATGGCGCGGTCTTGTTCGCTGCCGGAAGCCAGACGCGAGCCGTCGGGGCTGAAGGCAAGTGCTCCGATGAACGTACCGCACGCGGGAAAATCTCGCAGGACCGTGCGGGTCTTCAGATCCCACAAACGGATTCGTCCCTTATCTCCGAATGCGCAAGCGAGGATGGATTCGTCGGAACTGATAGCCGCGGCATAGACCAAGTCGCCGGGATAGTCGGGAAAGCCGTCGAACTCGGATTGCTTTGTCCCTGTGGTGTCGTTCCAGAGGGTGATCCGTCCGTTGACATTGGTGGTGAGAAGGACTCCGATCGATTGCAAGAACGCGGCCTTGGAGATCTCGCCGGTCCCACCATCCACCTCATACTCCGTTCGGCCCGTGCGGGCGTCGCATACTCGAAGACGACCGGTGCGAGAGATGACGTAACCGACGCGGCTTGCGTCGGGACTCAGAACGGACTGGGTACATGGGGCCGCTAGTGCCGGACCCTTCCAAACAGGTTCTCGCGTGTCCAGACTCCACGCGACAGGGGTCCAGGGGCCGGCGTGGTTCTGGCCATCGAGCGCTCCGAATACGACGCGGCGTTGGAAATCAACCGCCATCAGGATTCCGTGCGAACTCATCCACGGGTGCGACACCAGTGACAGTGATCGTGTGGCCAGATCAACCGTCCCGATTTGCTGCTCACAGAAGCCCACGAGACTCTTCGAACCTGGATCAAAGAGCACCGGGCGGGCGTAAATTCCGCGCGCTCTGTCAACCAGATCGAACGATTGCACCACAGGCTGGAGGCGTGTGGAAAAGACCCGGCAGGTTCCATCCGTGCTGCTGCTGAGAATGTGTTCTCCATCCGCGGCAAACCAGGCCCCCGTCGCGCCTGAATGACCCAGCAGCACGATCGGCGGCGTTTCACCGGCGAGATCCCACACCCGGATCGTCTGATCGTTGCTGCCGGAAACGATCCGTGTGCCCGAGCGATCAAAGCCCACGTTGTTGATGATCTGCGTGTGCCCACGGAGCGTGCGCAAGAACTTGCCGTCGGGCAGACTGAAAAGGTTGATCTCCATTCCGATGCTCGCGGCGGCAAGTTTGCCGTCGGGGCTGACCGCGATGTTGGTCCATTCACCGTCAAAGGCCGTCGGGACAACCCACGAACAGACTTCCGCGCCGGTCTTGGCGTCGTGGGCGGAGACCACGCTTGAACTCCATGAGATATAGACGACCGACTCCTCAGGACTGAGTGCCATGTCCATAGGTGTACCGCGGCCCTGGGTAAGATCGACGCTGAAGGAGGGTTCGACCGATGCGGCGGCATAGCGACGTAGTTGCGCCCGGTTGGGCTTTTCCGTCGATGCGTTCCGAATCGTCATGAAGAGGCTCGAGCCGTCGTTGCTCGGCGTTATCGCGCCAGAACACACTCGCTCAACCTCGAAGATCCACTTGCGCATTTCCCGGCCGGTCACGCCATCGATCAGAGATACGATCCGGTCGTTGGCGGTCAGGACGAGCCCGATCCCGTTACGAGACAGCTCCACGCCGTACAGCTTGGGAAGGTCAATCTTGGTCTCCCAGAGCACGGCCTTGGTCCGTGCGTCGAGCATCCGGTGGGTGCCGCTCTCGAAGCGCATGTAGAGGCGCGTGCCATCCGCGTTGACCCGGCCGGCGACAACATTCTCCGCTGATTCCAACACACCCACGCTCTGATCGGCCCGCGCCATTAAGTGCCGCCATTCCCAACCACGGAATCGTTCCGGTGCGGTGGCGAGGGCTCGGGCGGCGCTCCCCATATCGGTCCTGCTCTCAAGAGATCCTTGCGCGAGCGACAACGCGCCCACGTACGAGCGAAACTCGGCCTTGTCGCGCTGCTCGGTGGCGACGGCTTCGGCCCCGACGGCGCGCCGCAGTTGCCAGAGCGTGGTCGCAAGCCCCACAAGCAGCGCGCCGAACACGGTCGCCATGCCGATCACCAGCGGCTTGTTGCGGCGCATGAACCAGCGCAGTTGTCGGGTCATGCTGGGAGGGCGCGCGGCGATGGGCCGGCCTTCGAGGTACGCTCGAAGGTCGCTCGCGATTGCGGCGGCGCTCTGGTACCGCTGGTCGGGTTCCTTGCCCAGGCACTTGAGCACGACGGTCTCAAGATCGGGAGCGACCTCGGGGGTCAAACTCGATGGGCGCGTGGGCTGGGCGTACACAATCGTGTTCAGGGCGATATCCATGCGGCCGTCGGTTTCATAAGGCATCGCTCCGGTCAAGGCGTGGTAGAGCAAAAGGCCCAGCGCGTACACATCGGTGCGCACATCAATGACGGTGGACTCGCCACGGGCCTGCTCCGGGCTGGCCCACGGCAAACTTCCAACAAACTGGCCGGTGCGAGTCATCGTGCGGCCAATGATCTGCTGGGTGCCGTCGGGCGCGAACTCCTCGGTGAGACGCGCGAGGCCGAAGTCCAGCACGCGTGGCTCGCCCGCGTCGTCCACCAACACATTCGTCGGCTTGAGATCGCGGTGGATCACGCCGCGCAGGTGTGCGGCATTGACGGCGTCGCAGATCTTTGCGAGGAGCAATACACGATCAGAGATTGCTGGCGCGCTCGCGGCCAGGTACATGTCCAGTGCCTGGCCGTCGATGAACTCCATGACGAAATAGGCGTGCCCGTGCTCGACGCCGCTGCCGAGAATGCGCACGATGTTGGGGTGGTCCAGGTGCGCGAGCACCCGGACTTCGCGCATGAACCGCCCGGTATCGGCGGCACCGACCCCGAGCGCAGCATCGCGCATCAGTTTGATGGCGACCCGACGCTCGGTCCGATCCTGGATTGCTTCGTAGACGAGCCCCTGGCCGCCGCGGTCGATGGCGCGCACGGTGCGATAGCCGGGAAAGCGGGGGAGCTCCGAGGGCGCGGGAGGAGGCGATGGCCAGCCGGTACCGATCTCGCCTGCACCCGCAGCCGATCCGCTCTGGCTTTGCCCGCGCGTTGATCCAATCGACGATTCAGCACGAACTCGCTCCAGCACGCGGAGCAGGCGGAGTTCGGCGGCCAGTTCCGGCGCCAGGTCCGGGTGCTCTGCGATGATCTGCTCATCATCGACATTCCGACCGTTGGCGCGTCGATCCAGCGCGTCTTCGACGATCTGGCGGATCGCGGCGTCTCGCCGGGCAGGGTTGTTGGACAGTCTTGCGCCCATTGCGGTCTTGTCTCCACGTCGCCTCTACCAACCACTCAAACAGACTCCAGCCCCTGCGCTCCCATCTCGCGAACGGGCCTATCGAAAGGAGTGGCACTTTATCCTCGGCTTCGAAATCGAGACATATCTCCCATGGCTTCGCGCAGTTTCTGCAGCCCCCGCGCACAGACCTTGTGGACCGCGCTTTCGGTGCGGCCCATCCGGGTAGCAACTTCCGCGACCGGCAATCCTTCCAGGAATCTCAGGCGGAGCGCCTCGCGGTACTCCTCGCGCAGTTCGCTCAATGCCGCCTCGACCACCGCCGCCATCTCGTGCCCGCTCGCCGACATGCTCGGCGTCCGTTCGTACAGCGCCAGCACTTCGATAAGCGGCCCAACCGAACTCTGGCCCGTCGGGACGAAACCCGTCAATGCGGCCCTGCCGCCGCCGCGCTTGGCTGCCCGGTGTTTCTCAATCGCGTTGCGCAGCACGTTGTCTGCGATCGTCGTCACCCAGCGCGCGAACGCACCCGGCCCAACAGGCACAAACTCACGCACGTGACGAAACACCAGCGAATAGGTCTCCTGCAAAATGTCCTCAACGCCCACCGTCTGCGCGAGTGTCCGGGGTAGACGCGACCGAACTCTTCGAGCCAGCGCCGACTGTTCACGCACGAGCAGCCGTTCCAGCGCGAGCGGTTCGCCGGCGACCGCACGCTGCATCAGGTCGGAATCGCCGGGCACGGAATGGGCGGGGTTGACCGGCAACGGATCGAGTCTCTTTCAAGGCGTTGGGCCGACGGGGCATTCCACGGCGAGCTGTGTTCCTTGGCAGTCTACCACGCCCGTGCCGTAAGAAACATGCCCAATCCGGTCCCAAATGGCCGGCAATGACAAGCAACTCGAGAAATTCGAGAAATTTTGCAACTCTGGGTGGGAGTGCCGCCACCGGAATCTGTTGGAAACAAATCGAAATGGGTTTCCCGATGCCCCCCGCTATTTGCAGCCGCCTCCCGCACAATGCCCAGAGTGCCCCGGAGATTGAAATGACGCGCAAAATCTGATCCTTGGCGATGTTCGCCGTTTCCCAGTAGCGGCATCTGTCCGGCCTTCACCCTCCACGAATCCGCCCGCCCAATGCGGCGACCACAAACAGACCACCAATCACAGGAGTTCATCATGCGACACCGAGTTCTGATCTTCGCCCTGCTCGCCGCGATGAGCGCGACCGCGGCTCGTGCCCAGGTTCTGGCCGACAACGGCTTTACCTATCAAGGGCGGCTGACCGATGCCGGTGCCGCGCCGACGGGCCTTTACGACATCCAGTTCACGCTCTGGGACGCGAGTTCGGGCGGCGCGGCCAACCCAACGATCAACACGGTGGACAATGTGCTCGTGAGCGCGGGCCTGTTCACGGCCCGCCTGGATTTCGGCACCGCCTTCGCCAGCTACAAGCGATGGCTGCAGATCGCGGTACGCCCCGGCGCGAGCGTGGGCGCGTACACAACGCTTCTGCCGCGGCAGGAGATCACCGCGGCGCCATTCTCCACCTTCTCCTTGGCACCGTGGGTCAACATTCCCGGTGCGGGCATCCAATACAACACCGGATTTTCCGTCAGCGTCGGCGCGGCTCCCACGTTCGCCGATCGAATGCTCGTCTCCGCAGACGCGTCCAATGTGAATGGCATTCACGGGACGAGCAACAGCCCGATCCTCAATGCGGCGGGCGTTCAGGGAGATGGCAGCGGCAGCAACAATCCGATCGGCGTCTACGGCACCTCGTATGTTCAAAACGGCGCGGGCGTGGTCGGCAAGGCGAACACCACCGGTGGCTACTTCGAGGCCTATTCATCTTCTGGGAGCCCGGTGGGCGTGTACGCGCGGGCCAACGTTTCAGGGGGCGTCGGACTCAGCGCCAGCGGGCAATCCTACGGCATTTTCACTTTGTGCCCTGCGAACATCGCTTTGTACGCCGACGGAAACATCGGCGTGCAGGGCATTGGAATCGTGGCTGGGGTGGATGGTGGAGCGACCACTGGCGTAGGTGTGCGTGGCACGGCGGCGGGGTCGCAGTTCACCGGCTTCGGCGACGGGGTAGTCGGTCAGGCCACCGGTGGAGTTGGCGTACGCGGGAGCTCCGGCTCGGGGCGGGGCGTGGTGGGAATCTCTACCTCCGCTGAAGGCGTAAGCGGCGATTGCACTTCCGCCGGAACCTACGGCTTTCTCGGCCACCCCACCGTCGGCGTTTTCGGCAGTGGCGGATCGGCCCACTGGGGTGTTCGCGGCGACAGTGTCGGTCCGGGCATCGGCGCCGCCGCCTTGTTCGCCTACAATAGCAATCCATCCGGTATCGCGCTCGTCACCAGCACCAACAGCGGCGACGCCAACACCGTCATCATCAACACCGGTGCGGGCGACCTCATCCGCTGCTTCAGTGGCGGGGGCGGCGGCAACCAGGTCTTCACCGTCACCAACTGCGGCACGGCGATTGCCAAGGTCATCCAAATTCAAGGCGGATGTGATGTCGCCGAGCCGTTCCATGTCCACAAGACCGCGGACCAGCCCGCCATCGAGCCGGGTATGGTGGTGGCGATCGACCCGGACAATCCCGGATCACTCATGCTGACCGAGCGACCCTACGACACCCGCGTCGCTGGCATCATCTCCGGCGCCAACGGCCTCGCACCTGGCCTCACCCTCTCTTCTGATGATCATGCGATTGTGCGGGGCGAACACGCGGTCGCAATGTCCGGGCGGGTTTGGTGCCGGGTCGACGCCTCCTTTGGCGAGATCCACCCCGGTGACTCGCTCACAACCTCCTCCATAGCAGGAACAGCGATGCGGGCCGCAGAAACCTCGCAAGCCAACGGTGCATCGATCGGCAAGGCAATGACCGGCCTCAAGGAAGGGCGCGGCGTTGTGCTAGTCCTCGTCAATCTGCACTAACTTTCACGCCCGCACTAGCTCCCTTCCACTGCCCTCACCACAGGAGATCCACAATGCGAGCCGTACTGCTTGCCATCGTCATGTGTGCCACGAGCACATCCGTGCTGGCCCAGCCCTACGTTGAGATCAAGGGCGTCAAGGAGTTCACCGGGCGAATGATCGCCCGCCCGATCCAGGATGCGGACTGGGCTTCACGCGGCCTAACCAAGGCCCAGATGGGCGCCAATGCTCAGGCCGCAGCCAACGCCGTTGCACCCGACCTGATCAAGTTCGAGATGGACATTGATTGGTACATCATCGCCGTCCCCAAGGGCGAGACAGAGAACATGACCGGAGCCCGGCTGATGAAGACCGGGCTGTTCGAGTACGTCACGCCAGACTGGCTTGTCTCCCCAGCCGAAGTGACCCCCAACGATCCCAGCTTCGGGAGTCAATGGCAACACACTAACATTCAGTCGACCGCGGCCTGGGGCGTGTTCAGCTCCTATGGCTACGGGGTCGGAATCGCCATTTGTGACACTGGCGTGAGCCCCCACCCGGACATTGCCATCTATCGGCGGTACAACAGTGTGGATGGATCGTCCAACGCGGACGACATCTGCGGCCACGGCACCTTCTGCGCCGGAATGGCGGCGGCAACCGGAAACAACGGTCTCGGCGTTGTTGGGGCGGCATGGAACAACCTCATCGCCGCGGTTCGCGTGACCAACGACAGCACCGGTTGCCTTGCGTTCTTCTCAAACATTTCCTCGGGAGCCCGCTGGGCCGCGGATCAAGGATTGTTCGTTGCAAGTTGCAGTTGGTTTGGCGTGGATGATCCCGCTGTGGAGACCACGGGCCAGTATTGCGCCGCGCGCGGCTGTCTTCTGTGCTGGGCCGCTGGCAACGAATCCTCGCAACTCTCGGCCGTTCAGCCCGACGTTCTTGTTGTCTCTGCAACAGATTCGAGCGATAACTCTGCTAGCTTCACCAACCATGGAAACCTCGTCGATCTTTCCGCGCCGGGTGTCAGCGTGTTCAGCACCACGTGGTCGCCCGCGGGCGGCAACGGATATCGCAGCGGTAGCGGCACAAGTTTCTCTGCACCACTTGTGGCAGGTGTGGCGGGAATGGTCAAAGGCGTGGCCAACTCCCAGAACAACATCCTCACCGCAGGTGACTTGCAAGCGATTCTAAAAGCAACTGCTGATGATCTCGGTCCGGTCGGCTGGGATGAGTACTACGGCGCTGGAAGACTGAACAGCTACCGCGCCGTCCTCGCTGTCGCCCCTGGGAATGTCTGGGTCGATTTCGGATACTTGGGCGCCATGAACGGGACATTCCTCAAGCCCTATTCGACACTTCTGACCGCAGCCACGGTTGCGCCGAATGGGAGCACCATCTATATCAAACCCGGCACTTCTTCTCAAACAATGCTAGTCAATCGTCCGCTCACCATCAAAGCGTTCAATGGCCCGGTAACGATCGGCCACTGAGTCGTTCGCCATTCTCGACCCGTCTCACGGAGCATCGCCCATGAAACACAACCTTTGGACCATCCTGTTCCTTGTGACCGCCGGTATGTTTGTGACGCAGTCTGCCCGTGCCCAATCCGGCGGCTCCTACACCCTCACCTGGTCTTCCATCGACGGCGGCGGTGCAACCCAGACCAGCACCGGCGGCGCTTACTCCATCGCCGGCACCATTGGCCAGCCCGATGCCGGACACGCGGCTGGCGCGCCCTACGACTGTCTTTCGGGGTTCTGGGCCGGTGCCGGCAGTTGCCCCGCAGACTTCAACGGCTCCGGGACACTCACTGTGCAGGACATCTTCGACTTCCTCGGCGCGTGGTTTGCGGGTGACGCTCGTGCCGATTTCAATCACCTGACCGGACTCTCCGTTCAGGACATCTTCGACTTCCTAGCCGCGTGGTTCGCTGGCTGCTAATCAGCCATTCGCGTTCACGTTCTCTCACAGATTGCAACCAAGGAATCCTCCCGTGCCAAGTTCTCACACAAACAGACCCGCCCTGCAGATCATCGCCCGCGTTGTTCTTTTCGCACTGTGGGCAATGCTCGGCACGTTCTCCGAGCGTGCGCTTGGTCAGGGTGCCTGCTGTACCCCCGGCGGCGGATGCTTCGTCGTGACGGGCAGCCCCGCACAATGTACAGCGATCGGTGGCACGTTCGTGTTCTTCGGCACCTGCCCCACCTCATGCGGCATGCAGAGTCTCGCCTGCTGCCTCCCGAGCGGCATGTGCCTGATCGTCAACAACGTCAATACCTGCTTCATGCAGGGCGGCAACACGTTCCCAACCTCGACCTGCATTCCCTCTCCGTGCGGCTCCGGCTCGCAGCCCGGCGCGTGCTGCCTCGTACCGGTCGGATGCGTGACCCTCACTGCGGGCGACTGCTCCCTGCAAGGTGGATCGTTCCAAGGTCTCGGCTCGAGCTGTGGGCCGACCAGTTGTCAGCCCACCACCGTCCCATGTTGCCGCGGCCCCAACTGCACCCTCGTCACTGCGGGCACCTGCACCCTGCCCGGCGACTTTCCCGGATCGGGCTTGACCTGCTCCACGTCGTCCTGCACTGGCGCGTGCTGTGCTGGCGGCGCGTGTTCCGTGACCACTCTGAGTGCGTGCAATGGATCCTGGACACCCGGCGGCACCTGCGCCACCACCACCTGCGAGCCCGTCTTCCGCTGCTGCCTCAGCGACGGCACGTGTACCACCACCACCCTCACCAACTGCGCAATCAACTTCGGCACGGTCGATACCTCCGGCGCAACCTGCGCGAGTCTGGCCTGCCCGCAACCGATGCAACCCTGTTGCCGCCTCGACGCTTCGTGCTCGATGTCTACCGAGGCCGCGTGCAGCACTGCCGGCGGATTCTGGGCGGGCACGACCGGATCGACCTGCGGCACGATCAACTGCCAGAACATCCGCGTCACCTGCTGCATGGTTGACGGATCGTGCAACTTCATCTTCATGGTCAACTGCACCGACATCTTTCTGGGCACGCCGGTGTCGTTCCTCAGCGCGTGCGCTACGACCACCTGCCCGATCATTAATCAGGCTTGCTGCCTTCCCAGCGGCGCGTGCCAGGTCTATCGACCGCAGGATTGCATCGACCCGTTCATTGGCGGCGTGCCGCAGGGACAGGGGACGACATGCACCGCGTCAATCTGCCAGCCAGTCACGGGTGCGTGCTGCCACAACACGACGTGCAGCGTCGGCTCGGCCGGTTCCTGCTCAGGCACGTATCAGGGAAACAACACACTCTGCGGTCCCACCGGGAATCCGACCACCTGCTGCCCGGCCAACTTCAATCAGAACAATGGCCTGACTGTGCAGGATATCTTTGAGTTTCTCGCCGCCTTCTTCAGCGACGACCCTCGCGCGGATTTCAACGGTTCCGGTGCGGTCGGCGTGCAGGATATCTTCGTCTTCCTCGCGGCCTGGTTCGCGGGTTGCTGAGGTTTCAACGCCGTCTCTATTTGCAGCCCGAATGTCTCGTGTCCAGCGGCTGGTTTGGAGCAATTGAGTCTGCGAAACGGTATTGTGGTGCTGACCAGCCACCTCGCAAGCACCCAACCAGCAGATTCCACGGACGACGCCCGCGGAGGCACCTCCCGCGGGCGGCGTCGCGCGCTGGGTTCGGCGAGCGAACGATTCGGCGCTTCGTTGCAAGCGGAGAGGTTTCGATTGTTTACGTCGGTCGATTAATCCGAATCGCCCTTAGCGACTTGGATGCCGTCATTCAGCGAATGCCCGCGAAGAGTAAGTGAGCGAGTTCGCCAGCGGCCAAGAACGGACGAACAAGGTCGGGCGACTCATTCAACACTTGTCATCCTGACTCCCTCTCTGCTGACGACGCGAGTGTGTCGGACACCCATCGCACGCAGTGCGTTGACTTGCCGCCTGGTGCAGCAAGCGTCATCTCGTTGCATGAGTGTCGATGCAGTGTTTGCTCGCACATTAGAAATCCGGGAAACAGCCGCCATCATCACTTGTACCTGCGCGATCGCCGCGCTGCCACGTGGCACAGTTGCTCATGCACATCACCTCTCGTCCCATCACCTCGATCACTCCTTACGACCGAAACCCCCGCCGCAATGCGGACGCGGTGGACGCGGTCGCCCGCTCACTCACCGAGTTCGGCTTCCGCCAGCCGATCGTGGTTGATTGTGATGGTGTCGTGATTGTCGGCCACACCCGCCTGCTGGCGGCCCAGAAGCTCGGCATGACCGAGGTGCCCGTGCATGTCGCAGACAACCTCACATCCGAGCAGGCCAAGGCGTACCGCATCGCCGACAACCAGACCGCCAGCATCGCCGAGTGGGACATGGAACTTCTGCCAGCTGAACTGCTGGACCTGAAGGACCTCGGCGTCGATCTCTCGCTCCTGGGCTGGACGGATCAGGAACTCAAGGACCTGCTCGCCCCGCCCGGCACCGACGGCCTTGTGGATGCCGATGACACCCCCGCGCCCGGCAAGACCGCCCTCACCAAGCCCGGCGACCTTTGGGTCCTTGGCGAACACCGTTTGCTCTGCGGCAACAGCACACTTCAAGTGGATGTGGACAAGGTGATGAGCGGCCAAGCCGCCGCGTTGGTCGCCACCGATCCGCCCTATCTTGTCGATTACACCGGCGACCGCCCCAACGACAGCGGGAAGGATTGGAGCGCGACCTACCGCGAGGTGGACATCACCGACGCCGACGGCTTCTTCCGCTCTGTCTTCACCAACGTCCTCCGCGTCATCGCCCCGCACGCCGCCATCTACTGCTGGCACGCCCACAAGCGTCAGCGGCTCATCGCCGACATCTGGGACAATCTTGGCATCCTCGATCACCAGCAGATCGTGTGGGTGAAGCCGACACCCGTGTTTGGCCGCGTGTACTGGCACTTCCGCCACGAGCCCTGCATGATGGGATGGAAACAGGGTTCCCAGCCGGTCCACGACTCGGACCACGAGTTCAACTCGGTCTGGGAGATCGATTGGGAGGGCAAGTCCCGCATCGTCGGCAACGAGCACCCCACCCAGAAGCCGGTGGAGATCTTCGCGCGTCCCATGCGCAAGCACACCAAACGCGGCGACATCTGCTTCGAGCCCTTCTCCGGTTCTGGCTCCCAGATTATCGCGGCTGAGCAGGAAGGCCGGAAGTGCTACGCCCTCGAGCTGGAGCCGGTGTTCGTTGAAGTTGCTGTTGCTAGATGGGAGAAGTTCACCGGGAGAAAGGCCGAGCGTCACGCGGCCTAGCTCCCAATCCGTTTGCCACCCCCACTAAATCCGCCCGAATATGCCCGATGCATTCGCACAACTCTCGCCCAAGCAGGAAGACGCCATTCTGGCGCTGCTGCACGAGCCCACCCTGGGCAAGGCCGCCGAATCGGTCGGAGTGGACGAAAAAACGCTCTGGCGTTGGCTCAAGGACGCCGGATTCAACAAGGCGTATCGGGAGGCGCGGCGGGAGACATTCAGGCAGGCAATCTCGCTCACGCAGCGATACGCGCCCTTCGCGGTTCAGGCGTTGCTCAAGATCGTGTCGGATCAGAAGACGCCGCCCTCCGCGCGTGTCGCGGCCGCGGGGCTGCTGCTCAAGTTCAGCCGCGAGAGCATCGAACTGGACGATCTGGCCGCACGGGTGGAGGCGCTGGAGCAAACTACCGCACCTGTCGGAAACCTCAGCCCGAGCAGCCCGCGCGCTCACGCCGCGTAGTGAGGGGAGGATCGTCCATGCTGCACAACCGACTGTCGAGACTCGAGCGCGTGCAGACCGCCGCGGTGCGCGGGGACGGGCTGCCCGCGTGCGCCGCCTGCGACAGCGCCAACAACCGGCGTCCGGTGGTCCGCATGGAGGGGAATGAGCCGTTCCCGCCCCTCCCAACCTGCCCGGCCTGCGGACGCACCATCGCGTTCGTCATCAATATTCGCCGGGCCGTGCCGCCAGTGGGGTGGAGCCCAACCCCGTGAAACCGCCAATGACCGTCCCTCGCTGTTGCCGCGTGCGAGGGCTCGTTGGCACGCCCCAACCCCCGCAACCGTCCCGATCTATGTGTGTAGCGCTTTCTGTACGGAACGTAGCTCTTGATGCTCTGCGGCAGGTCACGGCAACGCGCGGCCACCCGGGCGGTGGGAGGATTACGGAATCGAAGGGGGGAGGGGCGTCACGGTTGATGCCTCGCAGTTTTTGGAGAAAACCTCTGTCCCGGGCACCAACGCCCGTTCGCCCGATATCAGGACCATGCACCTGCTCACACGCCTTGCCCGCCTCGAGAAGAACGCGCCGCGCCAACCACCGCGGCCCTGCGCGACGTGCGGCGCACACGCTGCTGGCGCGAGCACGGGCGCGCAGAAGTTCACGTGCGAGTTCGAGGACGGCTCGTCCCGTGAGAACGACTTCTGCCGTGAATGCGGCCGCCAGCTGGTATTCCACATCGAGTTCGACAAAGGTGGTTGAGGAGAGAGACCAATGTACCTGAATGCCCGGCTGCTCAAGCTCGAACGCGACCGGACCGCCACGACCCCCGACGGCCGCCGACGCTGCCGCGTGTGCGGCGACGGGACGACGCTGGCGTCTGTGGCCCGGTTCGAGGCCTGCCCGACGTGGGGCAGCCACGGGCCATCCGCGAGCACCTGCTCCGCATGCGGGCGGGTGTGCGCCGAGGATGTGGTGGTGTACGGAATCGATCCCGACCTGCTGTGAGGAGTTCCGACCATGCGCATGACCCATCGCATTGCCAAGCTGGAGGACCGAAGCACGATCGGCATAGACCGGGATGGCAACTGCCGCTGGTGCCACGGGCGACGCGAGGAGCGCGGCGGCAAGGTCGTGGTCATTCGCCCGCCACAGCCATTTATGAATGGTCAGACGGCGACGACGGATACACCCACTCCCACCCTCTGCCCACACTGCGGGAAGGACATGAACACGTACGTCGTTATCAACTACGTGAACATGATCTCGGAGCGCAGGAGGCAGATGGGGCTGGAGCCACTGGCAGTGCTCCGTAGTAGCGATCAGAACCCGTGAGGGATTACGCCCAAAAACAAGAGTATTAACACGATTACCAATACGAGGCTGAGACCGCCTGTCGGGCCGTAACCCCATTTCTTGCTATATCCCCACGTGGGGAGTGAACCCACCACGAGCAGAACGATGAGGATGAGAAGAATGATGCCCATATGGGTTTCTTTCAAAGGAGCTTCAGATTGGGGGTTGTGGCGAAGGGAGGGTTCGATTCAACTGCGGCGGGCGAGGAGAATGCCCGCGATGAGGCCGATACCCAAGGCAATGCCGACACTCTTGAAGGGATGGGCGGTGATTGTGTTGCCGGTGCTCTCGATAGCCTGCGCCCCGTTTTCCTTTGCTGAACCTACAGCACGGAGGGCAGTGTTCTTCACCTCAACGACGCCAGCACGGACGGTTTTCTTCGCGTCATCCACTAGAACGTTGAGATCGTCTGTGATATTTGCTACGCCTTGCTGGAGATCGGACGGGGGCGACGAGGCAATGACTTGGGACATGGAGACCTCCGGGCATAGAAAGTGTGGGGCTCTGTCATTCGCGCGGGCGAGAGCGGCGGCGAGAAGCGTGCCATGAATGTGGGACGGCCAAGATGAGTTGGGGTGAAGGTAATATGAAGGATGTTGAAGCTGCAAGTGCGACCCGCGCCGGAAGCCCGCCATCAGGGTCGGGATGCGTGTTCTTCTGAAAACTGGTCACACGATGAAGACGCGTCCCCAACTCCGCCAGACGATTAAATGGGGCGGCGCGGTGGTATGCGCATGGCCCCGGCCACGCGAGGATCTCGGGGCTAAGGTGGTTGTCATTCGCCCGCCGCGGCCCGGCATGAAACGGTCAGAACACAACTACGGACACACCCGCTCCCACCCTTTGCCACCACTGCTGCAAGGACGTGACCACATACATCGTCGGGAACTACGTAGAAGCAATCTCCCGACGGAGGTGGAAGATCGATACTGTAGGAGTTGCCTGCATTCTGAACCGAAACCCTGACCGGACATTTGCTCGTAAGCTTGCGGGCATGAGTGCCCCTGGAGAACATCCGAAGTCTGGGAACGCTGCGGACGAAGGGCTGTGGGTGGCGGCGTTGTACGTGGAGCTGAGAGCCCTGGCTCAGTTGGAACTCAGCACCGAACGAGTTGGGCACACGCTGAGCGCCACGGCTTTGGTGAACGAGGTGTACCTCAAGCTCTCAAAGCAAGCCCGCCAGGACGGGTCGTCGCACCCGCACTTGGAGCCGATGCCAGATCGGGGCGTGTTCTTCGGCCTCGCGGCCCAGGCGATGCGCCGGATATTAGTTGATCATGCCCGAAGGCGCCAGCGAGCGAAGCGCGGCGGCGGGGCGTCCATTCATGGGACCGATGCCCTTCACGCCGCCGCAGAATCAACCGGTGAAATGCTTCTGGACCCGATTGAACTCGACGATGCCCTCACGCGATTAGCGGTTGAGCACGAGCAGGCTGCCCGAGTCGTGGAACTGCGGTTCTTTGCCGGGCTGCCAGAGCGAACGATTGCCGAGTGCATGGGAACCAACGAGCGCACCGTTCGTCGGCACTGGACCTTTGCGAAGGCGTGGCTGGCGCGAGAGATGAACCCGAATCGTGATGATTCCAACGGGAGCGATTGACGGGGGCCTGAGCAAGGTCGTTTCTCCCTTCGTTTAACACCCTGCGAACCACGCGGCGAGGAAGTCCAAGATGTCCTGCGGGGTGATGGCGTTCACGCCGTTAAAGTCGGCGCGGGGGTCTTGGGCGAACCACGCGGCGAGGAAGTCGAAGATGTCCTGCACGCTGAGCGAGCCGGAGCAGTTGAAATCGGCGGGGCAGGCAAGCGTGCAGCGGGGAAGGCCGCTGACGAGCCACGCTCGGGGGACGCCGTTGAAGGTGCCGTATCCCGCGATCGCGGCCCCGTTCGCAGAGATGCCCTTGGCGACGCTCAGGGTCCAGCCGGTGAGGTTGATGCCGAGGGTGGGCAAATAGGTGTTGAGGTCCACCATGCCGCGAGAGGGCGTCCACAGGAAGGCGTGATCGAGCCCGCCGACCGTGCTCGAACCCACGACAGAAGCGCCGTCGCCGCTGATCGCCCAGGCCTGCGCGAAGCCAGGGTTGCTGGCGTTGATTCCGAGCGCCCCCAGATCTTGGATTCCCGCCGCGGCCGTCCAGCGCGTCGCATGCACGTAGCTGTACGCACCCGTGCCATTATTGAGCACATAGCCACTCGTTCCCGCGATCGCCAAACCGTCGGCACTAACGGCGAAGGCGTTGGAAGCATTCGCGCCGGGGAGGACGCCAAGGTCCTGCATCCCGCTGGCTGCCGTCCAACGGAACGCTCGGTCGAGTTGTACGTTGATGGGAGTGGTGCTACCCGCAATCACCGCACCATCGCCGCTTTCGCCCCAAGCTGTTGAAAAACTCGTGTTGGGATCGACACCCGGTAGAAGGCCGAGGTTCTGCATTCCGGCCGAAGTCCAGCGGAACGCGCGGACTTCATTCAAGCCCGCGAAGTGGCTTTCTCCCACGACGACCGATCCGTCCGCGCTGAGGGCGTGAGATTGAGAGGGTGGGCTGTTCGCATCTCCCAGGGCCACCATGCCAGTCGCGGCGGTCCAGCGGAAGGCGCGGGAACTGAAGTCGTTCGCGGAGCTGAGACCGGCGACCACGGACCCATCGCTGTTGACTGCTTGGCCGAGACTGGAAGCGGCGTAGTTCGTGAGGACGCCGAGGCTGACCATCCCGCCGCCCGCCGTCCATCGGAACGCCCGTTCGCCGGCGGTGCTCGTGCTGCTTCCCGTCACCACCAAGCCATCGGCGCTGAGTGCGTACCCGACGGACCCAAATCCGCCCGGCAGCACGCCGAGATTGGTGAACGCGGGCGGATTCGGCCGCGTCCAGAGCAGCGCCTCATTGCGGAGCGTGATCGAGTTGAAGGCGTAACCGGAAATGTATGTGTTGACGCCGTCGGCCGAGATCCCGGTCGCGGTGGAGTCGCTGTACTGCGAGGGAAGAAAGATGCTGAGGTCCACCCACGAAGCGGCCGTCCCGCTCCACAGGCTGGCGCGAGTTGTGAAATCGCTGGGGAAATAGGCGTACCCGACCTGCAACGAGCCGGTTGTGGCGAACGCGAATGAGGCCTGCGCGGTGGCGGGATTGAGGTCAACCCACGAAGCGGCCGTGCCGCTCCACACGCTGGCATGTTCCACGCCGCCGCTGACGCTGCCAACATAGCCCACCTGCTGCGAGCCGCCCATGCCGTAGACGGCTGAGCCCGAAGATCCGGCCGATCCGGCGGGGTTGAGGTCGATCCGCGATGCAGCGGTTCCGCTCCACAAACTAGCGCGGTCCAGACCGCTGATGGTCGCAACGCCACCTTGCTGCGAGCCGCTGATGGCCCTGGCCTCCGAGTTCGTCGCTCCGGTTGGGTGGAGATCAACCCATGTGGCGGCCGCGCCGCTCCAGCGACTGGCGCGGGTGACGCCACCGACCCTGGCCACCCCGACCTGCTGGGAGCCGTTGGTGGCACGCGCAATCGAGGACGTTGAGCCCGCCGGGTTCAGGTCGATCCACGAGGCGGCCGTGCCGCTCCACAGACTCGCGCGCCCCACGCCGCTGATCGTGGCTCCGCCCACTTGCTGCGAGCCGCCCGCACCTTCAGCAAATGAACTCGTTGCGGTGGACGGGGTGAGGTCAATCCAAGAGGCGGCGGTGCCGCTCCACACGCTGGCGCGTGAGGCACCGCCGACCGTGGCCGAGCCCACCTGTTGCGAGCCAGCGGCGCTGTAGGAAATCGAAGTTGTGGCCCCGTCGGGGTTGAGGTTGGTGACCGTCCATTGGGCCGAAGCGGTCGAAGCCAGACCAGCAACGGCGATGGTTGAGAGTGCGGCCAAGGCAACGCGGGATGTGCGGAAACTGGTGATGCAGGAGGGTGAAGATGGGATCAAGGTTGGGGTCGTCGTCGTGTTCATGGGTGATATCTCAACAACGCAGGTGATGGGCGGGTGCGGGAACGATGAAGTGGATGGCCAACGAGGCGGGACGATGCGGACAACGCCGCACCAGGATCAACGCATCGCACGCCTCCGTCGAGCTGCGACCATTCCGCCAAGCGCGAGGATGGAGGCTGCGCCGGTGGTGGGGACCTGCGTCACGCTCACGCTGGTGATCGTGTACTGCACTGAGGTCTCGATATACTGATACGGATCGATGAAGTCGAGGAAGTCGCCGTCGCCGTAGTACATACTGGCCCTGAAAGATCGGTTGGGAAATGCGAGGTACGTCGCGGCATCGGTGGGAATAGACAGGTCAGCGAGATAGTCGGTCCCCGGCGCGATGAGGCCGTTGAAGCCGACAGACGACTGAATGGCCCCGACTTCGCCCATTGGGGAGTACAAGGGTGCCGGCGTGGTGAGGCCGGTGACGTTGGTGACGAAGCAATACAGAGCGACTGCGTCGTAGGTGCCCGACGGGTTC
>JBKJOD010000478.1:0-6870 GCA_046593245.1 Phycisphaerales bacterium | reverse complement strand
ATGCAGGCCGCCGCACGCCACGCCGAGCTGCACGGCGCCATCGTCGAACGCCACCCCGCGCTCTACGAGCAGAACGCCCGCAAGATCATCGAGCTCTCCAACGTCCTGCTCCGCCGCGCCGATGCCAACTGGCTGGACGAAAACGGCGAGGCCATCTTCGTCCGCGACCTCCGCTCTCGCAACTGCGAACTCTTCGACGAACTCGAAGCCGCGCAGAAGCGCATCGCAGCCCTGGAGTCGCAGGTGGACGAGTTCAAGCACAAGCCCGCTGTGGTGCTGAGCAAGGCGATTTTCGGGCTAGTTGATTCCCTGCCGCGTCCGCTCGGTGCGCCCGTGCGCTCGCTTGCCAAGCTCACCCGCCGCGCCATGTCCAAGACCGCCCTGTAGTTCAACCCCAAACGCAAACAGGCCCGGGATCTCTCCCGGGCCTGCTGTGTATTTGATCAAAGCACCATCGTTTTACAGCATGTTCAGCGGCACCACCTGCCCGCGCTGCGTTCCCAACATGCTATCTCCGCCCGCTGGCTGCGTGGTTCCCAGCGTCGTGTCGTAGTGACGCATCATCGCCACGATGGGCACGTCGCTCACAATGTCCAGCGAGAAGTAGTACCTGTTATTGGCATTCTGAGCCAGCAGCTCCGGCAGCGTCGTCAGGTCCACGAACGCAAACCCATCCGCGCTCAGTGCAATGTCCTTGGTCAGCACAAATCCATCATTGAACAGGAACCGGATGGTGACATTCGCCACCTGCGGCTGCGACGCATTGAAGAACGTCCCGTTCGGATTGAACAGCCCAATCTCCTCGAACAGCGTGTTCCCCGCGCGTGCCCCGTTCATGAAGCCCTCGCCGAAATCATGGTGCGTCGCGGCGGTGTATGCGAACGGGTTGCTCGCTACGTCCCCATGCTCCACATGCAGCGTGGAGATGAACACGTTCACGCCCGCCGCGCTCTGATACAGCAGCGTGAAGCGCTTCCCCTGCAGGTCCGGCACGTCCGGCAGCGTGAACGTCGAGCGGCTCATCGGTTGCACCACCAGCCCGACCGTTGTCACTGTGTAGTCCGACAACCCGGAATCCTGGTCAAACCGCGCGATGATCGTGATGATCGCGCCCGAGTTGTTCGTGTTCAGAATCGAGAGCGTGTCCCCGATCCCCGATCCGGACGCCCCGTTGCTGGCCAGCGGCAGCACCGCCTTGGCCGCCCCCGTTCCCGTGATGCCCAGTTGTGTCGCCCCGCCCTTGTCCGCGCCGGTCGTCTTGTAGTGCGTCAGCGCGGCCACGATCGGCTGATCCGAAGTGATCTGCACCGCATACGCGCCATCCACCAGTTGCGAGGTGTTCGCGATGGCCAGCCCGCCGCGCCGGAACGCCTCCGTGCTCGCCGTCACCACGATCGGCGCCGTGCCGTCGGTCTTGTAGAACGTCAGCGTCAGGTTCGCCGTCACGTCCGAGGTGTTCTCCCAGACGATGAAGTCCTTGATGTCCGTGCCCTTGCTGATGTCCGTCAGCGTCCACATCGTCGCCTTGGTCTGCGTGAACGCCTCGATGGTGGATGACCCGAAGTCATAGTGGCTCAGCGTCGCGTCGATCGGGCCAGTCGCCCAGACCTCGATCCCGTACGGCTTGCCCTGCTTGGGCACAAGATTGTTCGCCGGCGTGCTGAACGTGCTCACCGTCACGCCCGCGCGCCGGTTCGCACCGATCGTCCCCATCGAGATCACCTTGTCTCGATACCAGAAGTCCGCCGCCGGGCTGGGCAGCGCATCGCGCGTCTCCGCACGCACGATCACCTGATAGTTCAGCGTGGTCGATCCCGGGTTCCCCAGCGGCAGGAACTCATTGATCTGCCCGCCCGCGAACCCCTCCGGGTAGTACACCCGATACGTGTAAAACGCCGCCACGCCCTGCGGCTTGATGATCTCCGCATCCCGAATCGTCACCAGCTGGTCGCCCGTCACGTTCGTGCCCGTAAAGCTCTGATTGGTCCGGGTCGGCAACTCCCCGAACACACCGCCCTGCGCCGATGTGGTCAAGCCGGAAATAATGCTCTGCACCACCGACCACGACGCATCCGTCGCCACGCGCCCGAACACCGTGAACCCGCCGTCCACCGTGTCCAGATTCGTGTTGTTCTTCAGGTTGATGAAGAACTGGCTCGTCGCGCTGTTGGCCTGCCCGCCCAGCCGCGCCATCGCCACCGTCCGGATC
The DNA here is from genome assembly GCA_046593245.1 of Phycisphaerales bacterium. Taxonomy (GTDB): domain Bacteria; phylum Planctomycetota; class Phycisphaerae; order Phycisphaerales; family UBA1924; genus UBA4658. The sequence continues at coordinate 4,661 of JBKJOD010000478.1, read as the reverse complement.
AGGTTCGACTGGTTGAACTCATTGGTGATCGCCGCATCCGTGGGGACCGGCTCCCACGCCCGCGCCGAGTTGTCCGTGCTCGTTCCCGCAAACGGGCCCGTCGTCACCGGGGCGTGCAGCCGCGCGTACCCGCCCTGGATCACAAACGGATTGCTCGTTGAATCCACCGCGTACCGGTGGAAGAACGATTGATCAAAGTCCCCATCCCGCGTGTACTTCAGAAAGTTCGCCACCGTGATCGGCGCGGCCTGATCAAACAGCTCAAAGTCGATGTCCCCGAAGTTTGTCTGCAAACGCACAACGGTGTCGTTCGGATTCACCAGATCCGAGATCAACGGAAACGGTGAGTTCGCCAGCAGCGACCGCTGCTCCAGTTGCTCCAGCAGCGCGCCCGCCGCCGTGATGTTCCGACGCACACCGTTCATCTGACGAGTTTGCTTTGCACGCATGGACTTCGCTCCTGCTCAGGAGACGCCGAAGGTCGATCATCCGATCCCTCGGGTCTGGTTGCTTTCAGTAGCCGGCCTCTCGGCGCGGCGACGCTCCCCGTTCCCCATCCCTACCCCACGAGTCCAACCCCACACCCGCGACCGGCACCACCCGGGTCGCATGCCACCATCATACCACGAATCCGACCAAGCCCCCGTCAAGCACGGATGCGCAACTTTCGCCCACATGGCCACCCAGCCGGACGCCGAGGATGAGACCGCCGAATCCTCGGATTCCTCCCTCAGACACTAACCACTCCCACCCGATCCCACAGTGTAGCGATCCCGCCCTCGCCACCAATCCGCACCCTCCCAACCCCCGGTTCCCCGAGCAACCGCCGAACTCCCCCGATGGTCGGCTTGCCCGCGGAGATCCCCTTGAAACTCCCCGAAGCGACCCTTGCCCGTGCGGGGAATGAGACACGGCCCCCGCCGTGATTTTCTTTTTGACCGGCAGCAGCGCTATCTCTCAGCCAAGAATCCACGCCGTGATCGCCGTGCAAACATCGCCCCAGACACTCCAGCCCAAATAACCGCAGTGGTCGAAGCCGGCACGCTCGTAGCAATCCGAACGCTGGCGTAAAATCTATCGGGTGGCTGGATCGTTGCCATTCTCTGGATTGAGGCATATCCGAGACTGCCATCACCTGCTCCCAATCCCCCTGCATATCGCTCTACGAGTGCGCCTGTGACTGTGGAAAACCTTCCGCCCTCGGTGAACTCAATCCCGCCGCTGGCCGTGTCTAGTAGGCCCCACGGTGAGAGTGCGGTCGGGTACGCGCCCAAGTCGATGCTGTACACATCCTGATTGCCCGGCCCGTGCTGCAAGGTCGCGCTCGTGGTTGCGCCCAGAGTTCCAGGGAGCCCTGCAACCGGTAACTGATCTGAAGAGTTCAGATAGTTCCACCATCCTTCCTGCCCGGGTCCATTCCTGTTTGGGTCATAGAACGCCCCCTTCATCCACTCGTCAAGCGTTGGAATCCAATACCGCGCACCTGGCTCGTGCGTCAATGAATCCGTATAAGGGCTGGTTGGAAAGTTGTTCCAAGTGCTGGTGTCGTATGCGCCGTGCAACAGAGCCGAGAGGTCGGCTGACTTTCCGTTATGGAGCCAGTTGCAATACATCGCTGCGTCGCGCCAGGAGATTCCGAAGATCGGGTCCATCGCGTTGGTTGCGACGCCATCTTCATATATCCAGTGCGTTCCCGGCCCGTGATACGCCGGATCAGGCCCAGCGCCCCAAATTGGGACATCGCGCGTGAAAAACGCCAGCCCAAACAGCGTCGTCGGCATGGTTGTCTGCATGGAGAATGTGTTGACAAACTCCGCCCACTGCGCGGTAGAAACTTCCTCACGGCCCAACCGATACGAATAGTTCACGCGCCCCCGCCCGGTGACCTGCGGCTGCGGCAGACCAAGTTGCGGGCCTGAATATGGGGCGTTCGCCGGGTGACCAATGGTCACAAAATCGATGCCGGATGCGGGGTCCACCTGAGCGCAGCAATGCGAGCCAGCGACAAGCGAGAGGCCGAGGGTCAGCGCAAGACGAATGGGTGCAGACATGGGCAAACTCCGAGTTGTCCGGCGTGAGAGAGAGAGAGAGAGAGTCCCAGCATATCGGTCGCCGCGACCGTCCCCGTGCGTTCTCCGGCACCCCTCTCACCTACCATCTCCCCCTCCCATGTCCACCCTCTCCGTCCGACCTCCCGACTCGGCCACCTCGCCGACCGCCGCCGCCGCGGCCACGCGCCCGGATGCCCTCTTCCCCGGCTTTTCCAAGCCCGTTCAGGTTGAGATCACCACCGCGACCCCGCCCGCCTCTCTCGCCCGCGTCGCCGCCATCATCCCCTGCCACAACCGCCGCGCCGATGCCGCCGCGCTGCTCTCCGATCTCGCCGCGCTCGACCGCACCCGCATCGACCTCCGCATCATCCTTGTGGACAACTGTTCCGCCGAGCCGCTGGCCGATCTCGCCGCGCCGGGCCTGACCATCGACCATCTCCGGCTGAACACCAACACCGGCGGCAGCGGCGGCTACTCCGCCGGCCTCTCCCTCGCGCTCTCCCTCAACGAACGCCTCACCGAGCCCCAGTGGTCCACCTTCAACCCCGAGTTTGTCTGGCTGGTGGACTCCGACGCCCGCGTCCCCCGCGACACCCTCCGCGCCCTGCTGAGCGCCATCGCTTCCGACCCACGCATCATCGCCGCCGGCCCCGCCGTCGCCGACCCCGAAACCCGCACCCCCTTCGAGCTCGGCGGCCACATCAACCGCCGCAACGGAACCTTCGAACCGATGGTGCCGGGAGCAGCGGGGGTGGAATGTTCGATGTCGGATGTGCGATGTCGGATGTCGGATGTAAGAAACGGATCCGGAAGCCCGAGCCCTCTGACATCCGACATGCGACATCCGACATCGAACATTCCTGTCGAATATCTCGCCGCCTGCTGCGCCCTCATCCGCTCCGATGCCGCCCGCTCGGTCGGCCCCTTCCCCGACACCTTCCTCAACGGCGATGATGTCGAGTGGTTCATCCGCATGAGTCAGCGCACCGGCGGGCGCATCGTCGCCGTTCCATCTGCGCTCGCGTATCACCCGCGCTACGACCGCTTTCCCACCTGGACGCGCTACTACACCACCCGCAACGCCCACGCCCCGATTGATGCCGTCGCCGCCCCGCGCATGGCCAAGTTCCGCCGCGCCATGCTCGATGTCTGCCGCGCCGCGCAGCAGGAGATGATGGGCCGCTCCGATCTCGCGCGGCTGCACATGCTCGGGCTGAAACACGCCGCGCAAGGCCGCACCACCGGCATCGCTGCTCCAGGCGTCATCGCCGTCGAGCCGTCCACAAAGTCCTGCGATCTGCTCGCCGCGTTGCGTAATCGCCTCGGCTCCCTCTCCGGTCTCACCGTCGCCGTCCACCCCGCGCTCGGCATTCCCGACCGCGAGCGCGCTGAACTCCTCGATGCTCTTCGCGTTGCAGAATGCACCATCATCCCGCTCCCCACCCGCGGCGGTCTCCGCGCCCGCCTCGCCACCATCTCCCGCTGGCTCGGCCTTCGCCCCGCCGACATCGCCCTCATCCCCGCCCGCGGCCGCCCCGATTCCTGGTTCGCCGGGCGCACCCTCGTGCAACTCATCCCCGGCGCGGCCTCCATCCGCTCACCGCACCGCATCGCCGCTCCACTTCGTGCCGCATGTTCACTCGCCATCGGTACCACTCGCGCCATCCGCATTGCCCGCCGCCCGCGTGTTGGTCCCAGCCCGCTGAATCCCGCGCATCGCGCCGCCGCCGCGCTCGCACGCGGCCCCGGCCGCGCCCTCTCCGTCGAAGCCATCGTTCTTAGCTACAACCGCTGGCCCGCGCTCGAGGCCACCATCGAGCGGCTCCTCGCCAGCCCCGCCTTCGACGGCCGCGGCGCACTCACCGGCGTGCAGCGCACCATTACCGTCGTCGATAACGGCTCCCGCGATGGCACCCGCGACCGCGCCGAGGCCTTCCTCGTCCCGCGCGGCATCAACCTCATCGCGCTCCCCGACAACCGCGGCGTGGATGCCTTCAACACCGCCGCATCCCGCTCCACCGCCGACGCCATCCTCATTCTCGATGACGATGCAACTCCCGACGATGATTCCCTCATCGCCGCAATCGACGAGCTCGCCTCGCGTCCCACGCTCGGTGCCGTCACGCTGCACCCGCGCCACCCCAAAGGCGGTCGCAGCGAGTGGCCCTTCCGCGTTCCGCCAGAAGGCACCGACGCATGGCCCTTCATGGGCTGCGCCAATCTTGTCCGCCGCGATGCGTGGATGCACGTCGCCGGCTTCGAGCCCTCCTTCTTCCTGTACCGCAACGACACCGACCTGGCGCTCAAACTCCTCGCGCTCGGCCGCGGCGTGCATTTCAATCCATCCCTCATTGTCTGGCACGATTCCCCATCCGGCCCCGGCTCCCCCAAGAGCATCCGCTGGCACGAGTTCGCCACCCGCAACTGGATCTGGATGGCCCGTCGCCACCGTGGCACGGGCTTACCAGCCCGTGGGTTCAGTGGCATGGGCTTTCCAGCCCATGTTCTTGGTTTCCTCGGCGCAACTCTCGGCTGGCTCTGGGCCCACAAACTCGCGGGCTTCAGCATCCCCCGCCACACCGCCACCCTCCGCGGCCTCTGGTCCGGCAT
>JBKJOD010000469.1:0-5338 GCA_046593245.1 Phycisphaerales bacterium | reverse complement strand
TTCTTGTCGCGGACGACCTCGAGTTCGTATTCCTTCCAGCCGAGGACGGACTGGTCGATCTGCACTTGACCGATCATTGAGGCACGCATGCCACGCTGGCAGATCTCGTCGAACTCTTCGGTGTTGTAGGCGATGCCGCCGCCGGTGCCGCCGAGGGTGAAGGCGGGGCGGATGATGGCGGGGAGGCCGATCTCTTTGAGGAAGGCGCGGGCTTCTTCGAGGGTCTTGACGGTCTTGGCCTTGGGCATCTTGAGGCCGAGGCCCTCGCAGATCTCCTTGAACTCCTGACGATCCTCGGCGCGGTGGATGACTTTGCGGTTGGCGCCGATCATCTCGACGTTGAACTCCTGCAGGATGCCGTCATCCCAGAGTTTGCAGGCGCAGTTGAGGGCGGTCTGGCCGCCGAGGGTGGGGAGGAGGGCGTGGACCGGGTCGCCGATGTCCTTCTGCTTTTGGAGAATCTTGCGGACGGATTCGGTGGTGATGGGCTCGATGTAGGTGCGATCGGAGAACTCCGGATCGGTCATGATCGTGGCCGGGTTGGAGTTCACGAGGACGACGCGGAAGCCCTCGGCCTTCAGGGCCTTGCAGGCCTGGGTGCCGGAGTAATCGAACTCGCAGCCCTGTCCGATGACGATGGGTCCGGAGCCGAGGATGAGGATGGTGGAGATGTCGGTGCGTTTTGGCATGTGTTTGTTGCGTGAGGGAAGAGCGGGGACGGGCGTGCGCGCAAACTGGGTGAGGGTATGCGGGATGTTTGGGGATTTCACGAAGGAGCGGATGGCAATTGAGGGCTGTCGGATGTGCGAGGGGCGCAGGCGCCCCCTCCGCCTTTGCTGCGCTTGGCACCTCCCCCGCTGGATCGGAGGAGGGGGGATTTGGGCCGCGGCGGGCCGAGCGTGGGCGAGTAAGCCCATGCCACGAAAAAATCTTTGGGATCAAAAACCACGAGCGACGTCGGGTTCGTAGGCCCACTGTCGTGCTGTGCACTTTGGAGGAAGCAACGAGAGCGCCACATCTGATGGGTTTTCTGAACAGGCCTGAACAGGTGGGCGCGATCATTGCGGATCTGCGGCACGGGAGTGGTGAAGGGTGTTTTTTCCGGGAGATTTGGGATGCGAACTTTGGCATGCGTTGTCGCCCTTGCGGGCGGGATGGCTCTTTCAAGCGTGGCGAGCGGACAGACGGTGTTCGGGATCACTCGTGACAATCGGCTGGTCTCGTTTAATCCGGCGACGCCGGGAACGCTGACGGTGGATGTCGCGATCACGGGGCTGACGGCGGGCGAGACCGCGATCGGCATCGATGTGCGGCCGCTGACGAGCGAGATCTTTGTGTTCGGCTCGGGGAACCGGATGTACTCGGTGTCGACCGGCGGCGTGGCGACTCCGGTGGGTACGGGCTTTACCGCGCTGGCGACGACGACCTCGAGCTTTGACTTCAATCCGACGGTGGACCGCGTGCGCGTGGTGGACGCGGCGGGAAACAATCGGCGGCTGAACCCGGTCACCGGCGGTGATGCGGCGAGCGATACCGCGCTGACGTATGGCACGGGGGGCACCCCTCGGGCCGTGGGCGTGGCGTACACGAACGCGCAGTTTGGCGCGAACGTGGCGGCGGGCACGGTGCGCGAGCTGTTCGTGGACTCGACGCTGAACTCGCTGGGCGAGATCGGAACGATGGCGGGCGGGAACACCTCGTTCAACGGCGGCGTCTCATCCACGATCGGTGCGCTTGGCTTTGATCTGTTCGATGACGCCGGGTTTGATATTTACGGGCCGACGGGAATTGCGTATCTGAGCAATCTTGGCACGACGGGTGCGGCGAACTTTTACACGGTGAACATCGGAACGGGTGCCGCGTCGCTGGTCGGGCAGATCGGCACGGGCAACCGGTTCGTGACTGATATCGCGGTGCTTCCGGCACCGGGCGCGGCGGGGCTGGCGGGCGTGGGCTTGCTGGCGATGGCGCGGCGGCGTCGCCGCTGAGCTGGCTGGATAACTCTTTCGGATCTCTCTTGCCTCCTCATTCTCGACAGGCCCCTGGACCACACGCCGGGGGCTTGTCTGTTTGTAGCGTGAACAAAGGCAGATGAGGGAAGTCGGGTGGCCGCAGGGACGATACAGGTTGTATGGCCGGAATCACCATCAGCCAGAGCTTTGCCGAGCGTGTGGGTATCCGCGCGCTGGCGAACAACCAAAAGCGGATTGATGTTTCGCTGGAGCGGCTGTCCACGGGCAAGCAGTTGAACCGGGCATCGGATGATCCCTCGGGGCTGATTGTTTCGGAGGATCTGAAGGCGCAGCAAAAGGGGGTGCTGGCGCGGATTCAGGTGAATGTGCGCGAGGGGTTTCGATACGCGGCAATTGATGGTGGGCTGGCGGGTGTGCAGGATTTGCTGCTGGGGCTGAAGTCCAACGTGGTGAGAGCCGCGAACACGGGCGGGCTTTCGCAAGGCGAGAAGGAAGCTCTGCAGATCGATACCAACGGGATCATCGACGGGCTGGAGCATCTGGCGGGGTTCACGTTCAATGGTGAGCAGATTCTGTCAGCGTTTCTCGGATCAACCCAGAGCGTGAGGGGAGCGGGTGGGACGACAAACGTGACAACCGGGCTGGAGTCGCTGCGCACCGGCGGGGCGTTGAACCTGGTGACGGGCGATCTGAAGAAGACGGAAGAGTTCGTGGATGCGCTGGCGACTTCGATCGTGACCGGGCGGGCGACGGTGGGGGCGGTGCAGAAGTCGCTGGAGCACGAGAACAACGCTTTGGCGACGCAGAACGAGAATCTGTCCGCGGCGATCTCGCAGATTGTGGACACGGACTATGCGAAAGAGGTGGGGGAACTTGTGCGCGGGCAGGTGCTGGCGGAGGCGGCCAAATACGCGATCTCGGCGGCGCGGGACTTGCAGGCGCAGACGGTGCTGGCGCTGATCAAGAGTGCTCCGGGGTTGGGCAAGCAGAGCTGAGAATCCCGAGTCATCAGATTGCAGGAAAAACTCAATGAATGAGGATGTGCGCTGCACTGATCGGTGGAGCCGATGTTGAACGGATACTCTTGTCCGGATTGGCTGATCGACCATGCTGGTTTCCCAGGCACACTCATTCACACAGCAGGCGCGACTGGCGATCACGCTGGCTTGGGTGGCGGGCTACACGAACATCCTGACGCTGATTATCTGCGGCACTGCGACGAGCCATGTGTCCGGGACGGTGGCGCAGTGGGGGCGCGACTGGGTGGAGGGACGATGGGGGTTGACGGTGTTCACGTCATTCCTGCTGGCGACGTTTCTGGCGGGGGCGATGCTCTCGGCGGTGTGTACGGAGACGGGGAAGCGGCGCGGGTGGGAGTCCATCTATGTGTTGCCGGTGGCGGTGCAGGCGCTGCTGCTGGCGATCTTCGCGGTTTGGATGGAGTTTCGAGGGCACACGACGATCGAGTCCGGGCGCATGCTGTATGTGATGACAGGGTTGGCATCGATGGCGATGGGGTTGCAGAACGCGACAATCACGCGGATTTCCGGGGGCGTGGTGCGGACGACGCACATGACCGGGGTGTTCACCGATCTGGGGCTGGAGGGCGTGCAGTTCCTGTATTGGTTGAGGGATAAGAGCAAGAACAGCCCGCCGCTGGAGCCGCGGATATTGATGCATAGCGTGGCGGCGCATCCAAATGCGCGGCGGCTTGCTTTGCTGGGCTCGGTGGTGGGATCGTTTGCGCTGGGGGCTGGGCTGGGGGCGATTGCGTATGGCAGTGTGCCGCACTGGGCGATGTATTTGCCGGTGATGTTCCTTATCTGGATCGTGTGGCACGACATCCGGATACCGATCTGCGAGATTGAGCCGTCGGAACTCGTGGGAAGTTCCGGGATCGATCTGCCCGCGGGGATGGCGGTGTATCACCTGCGGAAGGATCGCGGGCGGCGCGGCAAGGTGCAGCGGCTGCCGGATTTGCTGCGGTGGTGCGAGGGATTGCCGGCGGCGTGCCGCGTGGTGATATTGGATCTGGGGGATGTGACGGTGCTGGATGCGAACGCGGCGCTGGAGCTTCGGGCGCTGATGAAGCAGTCGTCAGCGCGTGGGCGGCGGCTGGTGATCTCGGGGATCAGCGGGGAGAAATATCAGGAGATGCGCCGTGCGGGAGCGGGGGATGCGCTTGACCCGACGAATGTGTGCGGGGATCTGGAGCTGGCGATTGCGCGGGGGGTGATGCTTGTGGGGGCGAGAGAAGTGGACGCGTAAGCAGTCATAGGAGATTCATCACGGAAACCTCGGGCGGCGCGGAGCGGGATGGGCGGTGTGACAACGCGGCGATTTTCGTGGGGCCGTAGAATGCGGTTCGATTCACACTTTGAGGAGTGGTTATGAACCATCGAACTGTTGCGGCGTGTCTGCTGGGGTTGGCGAGCGTGTGTGGGAGCGCGATGGGGCAAGCCGCTCCGACGGGCGTGGTGGTGAAGCCGAGCGAGCCGCCGGCGGCACCTTCTACGACCGTTCCCGCCAGCGACGATCGCACCTTGATGGATCTGGTGTATGCGAAGCCGGATGGAAAGCCCGTGAAGCTGGATTTGTTTCTGCCCAAAAAGAGTGAGAAGCCAGCACCGGTGGTGATCTGGATTCATGGCGGCGGATGGCAGGCGGGGTCGAAGGCGATGTGTCCGGCGCGCGGGTGGGTGAAGGACGGGTTCGCGGTGGCGAGCGTGGAGTATCGATTCACGGATCGCGCAGCGTTCCCGGCGCAGATCAATGACTGCAAGGCGGCGGTGCGGTATCTGCGGGCGCACGCGAAGGAGTACAACCTGGACCCGGAACGGTTCGGGGCGTGGGGAGCTTCGGCGGGCGGGCATCTGGTCGCGCTGCTGGGGACATCATGCGGGAGCGCGGAGTGCGAGGGGGCCGCGCTGGGGTGTGCGGAGCACTCGTCGGCGGTGCAGTGCGTCTGTGATTGGTTCGGGCCGACGGACTTCACGGAGTACAAAGCGGAGAGCGCGGATGTGGCGCCGATGCTGGTGAAGCTGTTCGGCGGGAAGATGAGCGAGAAGCAGGAACTTGTGAAGCTGGCGTCGCCGGCGCTGCATGTGAAGAAGGAAGGGGCGAAGTATCCGCCGTTCCTGATTGTGCAGGGAGATAAGGATCCGCTGGTGCCGCACGAGCAGAGTCGGCTGCTGGCGGCCAAGTTGAAGGAGGCAGGTGGGAGCGCGGAACTGGTGATCGTGGAGGGAGCGGGGCATGGGTTCGGCCCGGACACGGGACGGGAAATAAAGCGTGTCAAGGAGTTCTTTGTGCAGCAACTGGGGGAGAAGAAGGTGGAAGAGAAGCAGGGTGCGGAGGGGAAGAAG
>JBKJOD010000375.1:0-4745 GCA_046593245.1 Phycisphaerales bacterium | reverse complement strand
CGTCGCCACCATGCCGCGCATCGAGGCGGCCGCTGACATATTTGTGACGAACTTAAACGTGCGGCTCATCACCGATCAGCCATCAGCCCAACTGCACTACACGCTCGACGGCTCCGCACCAACTGCTTCCTCGCCCAAGTTCGTTTGGGCCGTGGACGATGGCGTTCGCACCGGAGAAGTGAACATCGCGCACACTACGGCTATCGCCACCCGCGCCTTCCGCAACGGCAAGCCCGTCTCACCCATCGCCCGCCGCACCTTCACCAAAGTCACGCCGATCCCCGCCATCACCACCTCCGCCAAGACCCCGGGCATGACCTACTTTTACCACGAGGGCGATTGGAACACCGTCCCCAACTTCACCGGCATGAAGCCCGCCGCGATGGGCATCTCAACTTCCTTTGATCGCTCGCAGCGCCCCGCCGCGCGGCTGGACAAGTTCGGCTTCCGCTACCACGGCTACCTCCGCGTTCCCAACGATGGCGCGTACACCTTCTGGGCGGCCAGCGACGACGGCAGCAACCTCTACGTCGATGGCCAACGCGTCGTGAACAACGATGGTTTGCACTCGCTCGAAGAGAAATCCGGCACGGTCGCACTCGCTGCCGGTTTCCACGCCATCACCGTCGATTTCTTCGAGAAAGGCGGCGGCCATGAACTCGACTGCTGGTACGCCGGCCCCGGCATCGCCCGCAAGAAACTCGATCCCAAGGAACTGGTGACCGAGCCCTGATTGCCAATCAGAGCAGAGCGGCGTAAGCCGCCGGAGTGTGAGCAGGAGCTATCGAAATCACTCAACACGACTAACTGCCGCTCGCGCCCCTCTTCTCTGATCGGCCCTGAACGCGGTCTCACGCCTTCCATCTGGTACCATGCCAGTCGATGGATCCTGAACTTTCATCATCCCTCACCCGCCGCGCGGCCATCGCCGCCGCGCTCGCCGCAGGTGCCGGCGCTCTCCTCTGGCCCTACGCCGGTGGCAACCGTGCCCGCGCTCGCGTTCCCGCTGGCCGCGCCGAGCTGCAATACTGGGAAAAGTGGACAGGCATCGAAGGCCTCGCGCTCCAGAACGTCGTCGATCGCTACAACGCAACGCAGGGTGAGCAGGACAAAGCGTGGATTCACCTCGTCCCCGTCAGCGACATCACATCCAAAGCCATGGTCGCCATCGGCGGCGGCGATCCGCCCGATCTCGTGGGGCTGTACACCTACAGCGTTCCCGGATACGCCGAGGCCCGCGCCGTCGTACCGCTCGATCAGTTCGCTTCACTTGGGACTCTCGATCAGAATCGCTACCTCCCCGGCGTTCGCGCTCTCCTGAATCACGAAGGCCAGCAGTGGGCTGGCGTGAACACCTGCTACACGCTCGGGCTGTACTACAACCGCGCCATCATGCGTTCCCTCGGCCGCGATCCGGATAGCCCGCCGCGCACCATCAGCGAACTCGATGAACTCTCAACCGCGATGACGATGAAAGAGAAAGGCGGCGACCGCATCGAGCGCGCCGGTTTTCTCGCCAACGTCCCCGGCTGGTGGAACTATTTCTGGCCCCTCATGTTCGGCGGCTCGCTCTACGACGAACACACCGAACACGCCACCATCGCATCACCAGCGTGCATCGCGTCCTTCGACTGGCTCCGCTCCAGCGCGGCCACACTCGGCGAGAAAGCTACTAGCGCGTTCGCCTCCGGCTACGGCCGCAACATCCATTCCGCACAAGACCCCTTCATCTCCGAGCGCATGGGCATGATCGTGCAAGGCCCGTGGCTGGCGAACTTCATCCGCCAGTATCGCCCCGATCTGGACTACGCCGCCGCTCCCGTGCCCGTCGCCGATGCGCTCTACGACGCCGATCAGCCCAGCGGCCTCCTCGAAGCCGACATCCTCATGATCCCGCGCGGCTGTCGCCACCCCGAGCAGGCATACAAGTTCCTCCTCTTCATGCAGCGCACCGAGGTGCAGGAGGAACTCGCCACCGCGCACTGCAAGCCCTCGCCGTTCCGCGAACTCTCTCCCGGCTTCATGGAAAGTCATCCGAATCGCAGCATCCGCGTGTTTGATGCGATCGCGAAAAGCCCGAAAGTGCAGGTGCTGCCGCGCACCACCGCGTGGAAGCAGTACGCCGACCTGATCAACACCGCCTTCGATGCCGTCTGGCTCGGCGCGAGTGCGACCGCGACGCTCACGGGTGTGCAGATGCGTGCGCAACAACTCATCGACACCGCCATCGCACGCAAGAAGCAGCGCCGGGGGCAGGCCCCATGACCGACGCAGCCCGTCAGCGCCTCCACGGACTGCTCTGGATCTCCCCGTGGGTCATCGGCACGCTGCTCTTCCTCGCGCTTCCCGTGGGCATGAGCGCGTACTACTCGCTCACGGATTACTCACTCATCGAGTCACCCGTCTATGTCGGAATGGGGAACTATGAGGAGATGGCCCACGATGCCGTCTTCTGGAAATCGCTGCGAAACACAGGGACATACGCGCTCGGATGCGTCGTGCTCGGCACACTCATCTCCGTGCTCATCGCCGTGCTGCTGGAGCAGCGCCTCCGCGGCAGCGGACTCGTCCGCGCCATCGTCTTCCTCCCCACGCTCATTCCCATCGTCTCCGCCTCCATCGGCTGGCTCTGGCTCTATAACGGGCAGTATGGTCTGTTCAACTCGTTGCTGAGCGTCATCGGCATCCGCGGCCCGGACTGGCTCGGCGATGCACAGTGGGCTATGCCTTCACTCATCATCATGGCGATGTGGGTCGTCGGTTCCGCCGTCGTCATCTGCACCGCCGCGCTGCGCGAGGTGCCGCTCTCGCTCTATGAGGCCGCCGATCTGGACGGCATGGGACCGACCGAGCGCTTCCGCCATGTCACGCTGCCGATGATCTCCCCTGCCGTGATGTTCAATGCTCTCATGGCCGCGATCTGGGGATTGCAGGTCTTCGCGGTTCCGCTCATCATGACCAAGGGCGGCCCGCACGATTCCACGCTCGCGTACTCCATGTACGTCTTCCGCCACGCCTTCGAGTATGGCCACATGGGCTACGCCAGTGCGCTGGCCTGGGTGCAGTTCCTGCTCGCGGTGATTGTCACCACGCTCGCACTCTGGTTCGCACGTCGATTCGTTTACTACAGGGGAGCATGACCGGCACGCAGCGCACATCCTCGGGTACGAGCCGCCGCAGCCCCATCGCGCGCCCGCTGCTCTACGCGCTCCTCATCTTCATCGGCCTCGCCTACGCGCTCCCGCTGGTCTGGATGGCATCAACTTCCCTGAAGCCGGCGAACGAAGCTCTCTCGCAGTCGATTGGCCTGCTCCCCACACTCGCTCCGCCGTCTGCCCCCTCCCCCGCTCCAGCGGGGGAGGTGCCAAGCGAAGCAAAGGCGGAGGGGGTGCGTGTCGCCATGGGTCCCTATCCCGCCCGCCTCATCACCCAAATCAAACAAAACTACTCCGACGTCCTCAACTCCCCCATCGCCGACTTCCGCACATACCTCCGCAACTCTCTCGTCGTCTCCACGCTCAGCGTGCTGGGGATGACGCTCTCCAGCGCGATCGTCGCCTACGGCTTCTCTCGCATCCGCTGGCGCGGCCGCGACACCACCTTCCTCCTCGTCCTCGCCACCATGATGATCCCCTTCACGGTCATCATGGCCCCGCAATACCTGCTCTTCAAGCACCTCGGCTGGATCGGCTCGCTGCGCCCGCTCTGGGTCCCCGCGTGGTTCGGCGGCGCGTTCAGCATCTTCCTGCTCCGCCAGTTCTTCATGGGCATCCCGCGCGATCTCGACGAGGCCGCGCGGCTGGACGGCTGCTCACACTGGGGCACCTTCCGCCACATCATCGTCCCCCTCGCCCGCCCCGCGCTGGTCGTCGTCGCGCTGCTCCAGTTCATCGCCACCTGGAACGACTTCGCCGCGCCGCTGGTCTTCCTGAACCACCAGGACACCTTCACCGCCGCGCTCGGCCTGCACATGTACCAAACCGAGCACACGACCACACCCTGGAATCTGGTCATGGCCGCGAGTGTCATGGTTATCGCGCCGGTGCTGATCGTGTTTCTGCTGGCGCAGAAGGCGCTGATTGAGGGCGTCGCAACGCAGGGGCTGAAGGAATAACCCACTTGCCCACGCGCCCGGGATGAGCGAGTCTTCGAGCGAATCCCGCAGATATCGATGCTACGACCAGACGCGGAACGATTCTCCAAGTGGCCGAGTCCTTCGACCCGATACTCCCTCAGTCTCCATACGCTTTCACTCATGCAACGCTTTTCGCGATCCCAGATCTTCGTTCTTGTCCTGCTCGCCATCTTCGCGGGATTAACGGTGTATCTCGTCCGCGCCTGCGGCCCGGCCGGTTGGCTCAGCAGCGTGAAGTCTCTCGGCGGTGATGCCAAGACCGCGCTCTCGGAAGAGAAGCGATTCGAACCTCGCGTCATGATCCGAACGGTGCAGGGCGCGGGAACGCTTGTGGTCCACACCGTCCGCTTTGACTTCGCAGATCCGGAAACCAAGTTCGCCCGCCGCGCCGGCAAGGTGACGGCCTCGGCGGAGATCGAGTACGCCGTGGACCTCGGCGCGCTGGTCGAGACGGACTTCCTCAACGTGGATCAGTCACATCGGACTTTCACGGTGCGGCTGGGCGTGCCGCGTCCGCACAAGCCGCGAATCGAATCCATTGAATACTCTGACCTGCGCACCGACGGGCTGCTCGGTGAGTACACACTCGGCTTCTTCGGTTCCGACCAAC
>JBKJOD010000368.1:0-4899 GCA_046593245.1 Phycisphaerales bacterium | reverse complement strand
ATGGTCCTTCATGTATGCGCCGACGGATTTCTGGAAGTCGTCCATCCAGCCCTGGTAGCGGGTGCGCTGCTCATCGGTGACGCGGAGGTTTTCGGGGGCGTCGGGGGACATGATGGTGTCGAGGGCGTTGCGGAAGATGCGCGGCGGGAGACGGTTCTCGCCGACGAACTTCTTTTTGTCGCCGCCGGGCTCGCCGAAGGAGCCGTTGACACCGGGGACGTTGCGATCGGTGACGGATGGGCCGCGGAGCGGATCGGCGGGCTTGGGATCGTGCGCGGGCTGGGCGAGGGCGGTGCCGGCGGAGAGGAGGAGGGCGAAGAGGGGAAGGGAGCGAGTGTGCATGAGGGGTTCCCTTTCGAGAGGGGTGGGGACGGAAGCGTGTGCGGGGGATATCGGTCCGGCGCGGGTGGCGGGATTGGGGACAGAGGCAGAACGAACTGGGAGGTGGGGGATTGCAGGAAGTGGGGGACACCCACCAAGACAGTCGGGCCGCAGCGGCCCGAACATGGGCTGGAAAGCCCATGCCACGGAAACGAAGCATTTCGCGCGATGCGCCCGAAACACGGCTCGGAGAGCCGTGCCACCTGCTCACTTGGGGGGGAGGGGCTTGCCGGTGACGGGGTCCTGGTCGCGGAGGTGGCGGGTCATGTCGCGCATGAGCTGCATGCCGCGTTGCTGCTGCTGGGGTGAGGAGTGCTGGCCGACACGGTTGCGCATAAGGTCGGCCATGCGGGCGAGCTGGCCGGCGGTGGGGCCTTGGCCTTTGGCGAGCATCTGCTGGTCGCGCTTGGCCTGCTTGCGGGCCTCGGCGATTTTTTCCTCGTCGGTGCGATTGTCGGTGACGCCGCCGATGCTTTCCATCAGGCGGGTCATGTCGAGCAGCGTTTTGTCGAGGTATCCGTCGCGGTTGTCGGCGGGGACGGTCTGGTAGTCGAGCGCAAACTTGTCCCAGACATCCAGCGCGAGATGGGAGGCGTTCTCTTCGAGCTGCTTGCGGAGTTTGTCGGTGTCGATGCTGGCGGCGAACGCGGCCATGGTGGAGGAGTCATCGGCGGACATGGTTTTGAGGCGATCGACGAGGTCCTTGAGGAGCTCGAGACGCTTGTCCACGGGGAGGTTGTTGAAGTCGTCGGTGAGGAGCGTGTAGCCGAGCACGTCGTCCATCGGGGCGGTGGCGTAGTCGGGCTGCGGGACTTTGCGGAAGTGGAAGAACGCGCCCACGCCGAGGATGAGCGCGAGGGAGAAGAGGATGGAGTAGCGGAGCCGGGGCTCGGACCAGAGGGGGAGAAGTGGGCGGAGCGGGTTGCGGCGCGGGCGTTTGATGGCGGACGCGGCGGGAGTCGGGGGAGCCGCGGGCGCCTCGAGGCCGTCGAGGAGGGAGCCGGTGATTTGTGATGTGGAGGTGGTGGACATGGGAGTGAAAAGATTAGTTGCAGCCGGGGAAGTTGGCGCGGCCATAGGTGACGACGAGATCGCAGACCAGACGCAGGAGGCGTGGGTCCTGGGAATCAAAGCGCACGACGTTGCCGGCCCAATCGGCGTGCCAGTCGCCGAAGAAGAGGCCGTTGCGTGGCACCTGGCCGCGGCGGAGGGTGTGCCAGTCGTCGTTGTCGAGCACGACGGGGAGATCGCGCCACTTGGGGTCCTTGAAGACTTCGGTGGTGGCACCTTGGGGGTCGGCGACGGTGACTTGCTCGGAGAAGACCATCATCTCACCGGCGAGATATTCGTAGGAAGTGCCGCTGGTGCGCCAGAGGGGCTCGAAGTTGGTGGCGGGGTCTTTGCCGATGCGGTCGGAGGGGCAGATGAAGACATCGGAGACGTGGGTGAAGTTGGAGTTGGGATTGGTGTCGTCTTCGCGTTCGGGGGCGTTGACGGAGAGGTAGACGACCATGACATCCAGGAGGGAGGGGTCGTTGGTGTTTCCGCCGCTGGCGTGGAGGGGGCGAACGCGCGGGAGGAGGTCTTTGGAATCGTTCATGTAGCCGGCGATTCCGCCGCCGATGCCTTTGAGATTGGCGAGGCACTTCACCCGTCGCGCCGTTTCACGGGAGGAGCCGAGGGCAGGGATGGTGATGGAGACGAGGATGGCAATGATGGCGATCACGAGCAGGAGCTCGACGAGGGTGAAGGCGCGACGTATTTGGGGGAGAAGTGGGGGCATGGGTGCGGAGGGGGAATCGCGCGGCGGAGGGTGGACCCATACAGGATCGGGCTTGATGGGGGGATGGGCAAGAGGAAAAGTGGAATTGTGTGGCACGGGCTTTCTAGCCCATCTTCGGGGGTGACCCGCTGCGGGAGTCAAAATACGAAGGCAAATGGGCGGGACGCCGATGCCGGCCGAACCAAGGCATTCGGGCCGCGGCGGCCCGAACATGGCTGGAAAGCCCATGCCACGGTCAGAGGGCGGCGAGGGCGCGGGCCAGGGCGTGGTTGTGGGCGTGGCCGGTTTTGGTGGCGGTGATGGTGGCGTTGATGGGGCGGGCGGCGAGGGCGAGGTCGCCGAGGAGGTCCAGGAGCTTGTGGCGGGCGGGCTCGTTGTCGAAGCGGTAGGTGTTGTCGATCGGGCCGCCGGGGCCGATGACGAGCATCTCGCGTGGGGTGAGGTGGGCGAAGAGGCCCATCTGGCGCATGGCCTGGGCTTCCTGCAGGAGCGAGAAGGTGCGGGCGGGGGCGAGATCCGCGGCGTAGCCCTGGGCGGGGGCATCGAAGGGGATGAAGATGGAGGCACTCTGGGCGGGGATCGGCGCGCCGGGGGGGTATTCGAGGATGTAGGTGAGGTCCAGGCCGGGACGGGCGGTGGCGGCGCGCGGGTGAGCTTCGAGGATGGACTTGCCGTCGTTGATGATGATCGGCGTGGTAAGGGCGGCGATGGGTGTGGTGTTTGTGCCGAGGGAGATGTGGCCAGCGGCGAGGAGGGCATCGACGAACGGGCGCGCCGAGCCGTCGGCGATGGGGAGTTCGGGGCCGGAAAGATCGATGAGCGCGTCGGTGATGCCAAGCCCCGCGAGCGCGGACATGAGGTGCTCGGTGGTTTGGACGGTGGGCGCGGCTTTGTCGGCGGGATTCGCGGAGAGAACGGTGCGGCGTGATTCGGGGACGACGTGCGCGATGGTGGCGGGGATAATGGGCTCGCCGGGGAGATCGACGCGGCGGAAACGGATGCCAGTTGGCTCGGTGACGGGGTGGATGGATATCGACGTCGAGACGCCCGTGAAGAGCGTGATGCCGGAGTAGGAAGCGGTTCGAGCGAGGGTGCGGCGGGTCACGGGCGGAGGGTAGGGGGAGGGAGAGGGAGTGGGGAGTAGGGAGTGGGCAGTGGGGGAGGCAAAGGCATTCGGGGCGCGGCGGGCCGCGCGTGTTGCACACAACGCGGGCAGACCTCCTCCGTCGCTCGCTGCGCTTGCGACACCTCCCCCGCCAGGGCGGGTGAGGGGGCTAGGCGCGGAGGTTGCGTGCGCGGATGGGTTTGGCGGGGTGGCCGGCGCAGAGGTGCCACGCGGGGAGGTCTGAGGAGAAGACCTTGGAGCACGCGCCGAGGACGACGCCGTCGGGGATGGTGACACCGGGGGCGATGAAGCAGTCGGCGGCGAGCCAGACGTTCGCGCCGAGGATGATGGGCGCGGTGGTCAGGGGCTGCGATGGGTCTTCGAAGTCGTGGCTGGCGGCGCAGAGGAAGGAGTAGTGGCTGACGGTGGAGCGCGGGCCAATGGTGATCGGGGCGACGGAGTAGATATCGGTGAGATCGCCGATGCAGGCGTGCTCACCCATGGTGATGTTCCATGGGGCCCAGACGCGGGCGGAGGGATAGATGCGGGCGGTGGGATGGATGTTCGCGCCCATGGCGCGATAGACCCAGTTACGCCAACGGTGGAGGAAGCGGGGGGAGAAGCGGATGAAGACGGTGTAGACGAGGGACCAGAGGACTCGCGCCATGCGGTTGGCGAGGGTGTGAGGGGAGGATTGCTGGGGGGTTGCTGGATGCATTGGATACGCGCAACTATCGGCGGACGAGAACCCAAATGCTTACCCCAAGGGCGAATGCGCCCAAGATGATGATGCCTACGACGCTCGTCAGAGATCGTCCCGCCCCCTCGAGACCAACCCCTGGCGCGGACCACGCAGCAACCTCAATCGGAGAACCGCCGGTCGGGGACAGTTGGTATTTCGAGCGAATTGAACCGTCTCCCATTCTGATTTCAACGCACACGTTTCCGATGGGATTGTCGGGTAACTGAACGGTGCAGGCGTAGTCCGCGTAATCCGGGCCTCGGCCGCGGCGTTCGGCAACGAGGGCGGTGATCATGTGGTCCGCCTCGTCTTTGGGAGCCGTCCATCGGAGGGAATCGCGACGAACAAACCCTGAGATGGCACCGTCGACAACCGGTACGAACGCTAAGTCGTTTTCCGATGGGTCGCTCAGCACGGCGCGCCGCAGTGTTCCTATTGGGGTCCCATCAGGTTTGTCAAGAATCGGCAACCCATTGGTGGGCGGGAAGAGTACGAAACGAAACTCGTGAGGCAGTGGCTTGGAATCC
This sequence comes from Phycisphaerales bacterium, assembly GCA_046593245.1. Classification (GTDB taxonomy): domain Bacteria; phylum Planctomycetota; class Phycisphaerae; order Phycisphaerales; family UBA1924; genus UBA4658. The sequence continues at coordinate 361 of JBKJOD010000368.1, read as the reverse complement.
CCAGTCGTCCACCACTGGTGATATTCCGGCGGTTGTAGAGCGATCCACTTCATGACCGCAAAGCTGCAAAAAAGCCACGCAACAGCGATCGCGACAATGGTCGCACTTCGCTTCTTGTAGTTAAGCGGTCTTGGAGTGTTCATGTACCACGCGAGCAGAAGGGCTGGCTTTAAGGCCGCGTTCGAGAACATCGCAGAACGCGCCGCAGAGAGTGGGTTTGGAGAGTTGGGTTTCGACGACGTGGCGGGCGCGGTTGCCCATGGCGGCGAGGTTTTCGGCGGGGGCTTCGATGATCTCGCGGATGACTTGTTCGGCGCGGTCGATGTCGCCGTGGGGGATATGCCAGCCGATGGTTTGTTTG
>JBKJOD010000340.1:0-4277 GCA_046593245.1 Phycisphaerales bacterium | reverse complement strand
GACGCGGCGGATGCGTGGCTGGCGCAGGTGCCGAAGGTGTCCGCGGTGAAACGGATGGCAGAGAAACTGCCGGAGCGGCTGGCGCGGGCGATCTGCGCGAGTGTGTCGGTTGACCCTGCGGTGCAGATGGGGAACATGAAGCGTGATGATCGTCGTGCGCTGGCGCGGCAGATGATGGCAACGGAACTTGCCGTGAACGGTGATCGCGGGTTCACATACGCGGAAGTGACGGCCGGGGGTGTGCCGCTGAGTGAGGTGCATCTGGACACCATGGAGTCGCGGGTCTGCCCGGGCTTGCATCTGTGCGGCGAGATTTGCGATGTGGATGGGCGAATCGGTGGATTCAATTTTCAGTGGGCGTGGGCGAGCGGGTTTGCGGCGGGAGTCGGGGCGGCGCGGGCGATTGCGGGTGCGGCATCAAGTGATCGAGATTGAATACCCTCTTGTGTGGATCCGAGTTCATTCAAACCCTGGCGGCATCCGGCGTGTCTCTCTGATGAGCATTTGCTGGGGCAGTGCCGCGTGGGGACGGGGCGCTCGGGCGGGCCGGGCGGGCAGAACCGCAACAAGGTTGAGACGCTGATCGAACTGACGCACCTGCCGACGGGCGTCGAATCGCACGCGGGCGAGCGGCGAAGCCAGATGGAGAACAAGCGGATGGCACTGCGGCGGCTGCGGCTCGCGCTGGCCGTGCGCGTTCGCGTGGGTGTGCCGGAAGGGCCGGTCGGTTCGGACTTGTGGAAATCGCGGCGGGTGCATGCCCCGAAGAACGCGACGGCGGGGTCGCCGCCGAAGTCGAAGTGGGAGGGTGGTGGCGAAGGGATGATCCAGGTGAATCCGGACCATCATGACTACCCCGCGCTGCTCGCGGAGGCCATGGATGTGCTGGCCGCGGCGGGGTGGGATCCGCGCCCGGCATCGCTGCGGCTGAACTGCTCGCCGAGCCAACTCCTGAAATTAATTCGGGAGTTTCATCCCGCGATTGAGCAAGTAAACAAGGCACGGGCGGAGCGGGGTTTGGGAAGTTTGCGATAGCCGTGCAGGAATGGGGCGGGTGGCTCGTATAGGGAGAGCGGGGGGATCGTTCTGCCGGGAGGTCTCATGATGCCTTTGGACTGTTTCTGCTGTCTTCGACGGGCGATGGTGGCGGTTGTGACGGTGGCGATATTCGTTTGCTGCTCACCAAGTACGTTACACGCGCAGGTTGTTCGCGGGGCGTGCTGCTTCGCAAATGGTACTTGCACGGTGTACCGCGGTTCGGTGTGTACCAACCGTGGTGGCACTTGGCGCGGGGGGAACACCTCGTGTGCGCCGAATGTCTGTCCGCAGCCACGTGGCGGGTGTTGCCTTAGCGATGGGGCGTGCGCGTATGTCGCGCGAGCGGGGTGCGCGTCGCTCCGGGGGGCGTTCCAAGGAAGCGGCACGACGTGTGGTGTTCGGACATGCCCGCGGCCTCCCGCGCCGACTGGTGGAAGTGGTGGCGGCGGGAGTGGGGGTGGGCAAACACCCGCACCTCCGGTGCCGCAGATCGGGGCGTGCTGCCTGCCGGATCTGACCTGCATCGAGACCACAGCGGCAGACTGCTCGATGCGAAACGGAAGCTTTCAGGGATTGGGGCGGCCTTGTTTTCAGGTGTATTGCCCGGCCGCGTCGCCGCCTGCGGCGTGTTGCTTCGCGGACGGTTCGTGCGTGACGACCACGGCGATCGACTGTCTGGGGCGCGCGGGATATTTCCGAGCGGCGATGGCCTGTTCGGCCGCGACGTGTGTGACGACCGGCGCGTGCTGCGTTGGTACGGCTGGATCGTGCGTGCAGCTTTCGCAAACGGATTGCAGTGCGCAGAGCGGACAGTATCGGGGAAACTTCTCGTCGTGTACCAATGGTGGGTGCGCTGCGGGGGCGGGCGCTGGTGCGTGTTGCTTGCGGGACTCCTCGTGCGTGATGGTTCCGCTGGCAGAGTGCACAGGCCTTTCGCGTCGCTTCCGGGGTGTGAATGTGAGTTGCGCTCAGCAATACTGCGTGGAGAACACCACTGGCTTCGCGTGTTGTCTGCAGGACAGCAGTTGTGTGGTGACGCTCATGCGTGATTGCTTTGCGCGGCGCGGCATCTGGGGAAATGGGTCAACGTGCGCTCCGGCACTTTGCCAGGTAATGGGGTCGTGCTGCCTGACTGCTTCGGGATTCTGCTTTTCCGCAGGCGCGATGGATTGTGCGGAGTCGGCGGGCACGTTTGTGCAGGGTGGATCATGCAATGTGCAGACCTGCCCGCGCGCCTGCCCGTGCAACTGGAACGGTGACCGATGGGTGAACGAGGGCGACCTGTTCCGATTCTTCGCGGACTGGATGCAGGGGCGAGCTGACTACGACAACGATGGGGATACGGACGAGAGCGATGCGAGGCAGTTCATCGACTGCCTGCTGCACCATCCGTCGGGCTGCTGAGAAGCTCATGCCCGGGCTGAATGGGGTATCCTTTCGCCCATGCTGAACGCCGCGATTCGATATCTGGTGCCACTGCTCGCGCTCTTTGTCATTGGCCCGGTGGCGGGCATGCTGACGGGCGCGCTGCGCGGGCATGATGGAAGTGGGGAGGCGTCGCTGCTGGTGTGTTCTGCACCGATGTCGGGTGTTGTGGCGTTGCTGGCGGTCATGGGGCTGGCGGTGCTGATGGGCGTGATCGCCGCGCGGGTGATCAGCCAGCGTACCGGTTTGTTCTCGGCTGGATTGGTGCTGGCGTGGGCCGCATGGGGAACGGGTCGCGTCGATCTCATTTTGGTGCAGCCGCACGCCGAGGGTGCTCTCAGGATGCTCGCGATCGAGGGGATGCTGGTGGGTGTGCTGGGCGTGATCGGCGCGGCGATTATTCTGCGCGTTCCGACGATGCACTCGGCGTTGCCGGAGGTGCGCGATCCGGAGCATCGACATCATCACCCGGCACCGGAGCCGACGGAGTACTTTGACTCGACCGTGCCAGCGGCGATTGGCGTTGCAATCGCGGCCGCAGGCGTGATGGTCTGGTTGTTCGCGCAGGAGACGCAGAAGGGGCAGACGTTCGCGGCGGCGGCGATTGCTGGAGTCGCGGGAGCGGCTGGAGCGCGAGTGGTGGCGCCACGCGTTTCGGCGGTGTGGGTGTTTGCGGCGGTGGGGATATTGGCGGCGGTGTCGCCACTGATCGCATCGTTTTTACACGCGGGGTCGGGACAGTTGGTTCACGCCGCGCTGGCGGGGAAGTTGTTTGTACTGGCGCGGGTGCTGCCGCTGGATTGGGTCGCAGGGGCGTTCTTCGGTGCGCCGATCGGGCTGGTGTGGGCGGGGTCGATGGTCGATCGGCATTTGGAGCCGGTCGTAGCGCGGCGGTGATTCACAGCCCAGGCGGGCGCACATGCTGCCTACTCGCGTAGCGATACGCCGTGGTCAGCCCGAGCACGATCCAGATGATGTTGTTCCACGCGAGCACGCCGCGGCGGGTGGCGAGCCAGACGTGGTGCGAGAGATTGTCCGGGCTGAACACAGTGCGGACCGCGAGCCACGTGGCCGGATACGCGGCGGCCAGAATGACAAGGAGCGTGAGGAGGAGCGACCAGACGCCCAGTGCGGTGGTGCCACGGCGGTTGTGTGAGCCGGCGGACTTGAGCGCAGAAAGGCCGATGGCAACGCCGACGGGCCATGCGAGAAAGTCCAGCCGATTCTGCATCACGGCGGCGATGGCCATCCACGCGGCGAAGGAGAAGCAGGCGGCGACGAGTGCGGCGGTGGAGGGAGTGAGAAGAATGTCGGATGTGGGATGTGGGATGGACGATGTCGGATGTACTGATGCGGAAGAGATTGCTGGTTGGTTGTGGCCGAATGCTTCGTGCATCCAGTTGAGTTCGGGCGCGGGGGCGATGGTGGCGCGATTGTCGGTGGAAGTTGTTGCTGGCTTTTCGGCGGCGGCGCGATAGTTGCGGACGGAGTCGAGATAGACCCGGGCGCGGCGGTCGAAGTCGGGGGAGAAGGTGAGATTGAGCTGCGTGTAGGCCGCGCGGAGTTGGGCGATGGGGTCGGCGATGAGGTCTTCGTAGCGGAGACGGACGACACGATCGGGCGGGAGCGCGGCGGATTCGTCGAGGAACTTGCGCTCGGTGCGGTCGTATTCCTCAATCACGCGGCATCGAATCTCGTCATCTCCGGGGTACGGCTGGAAGAGAAAGGGCGTGAAGCGCTGGTGGAGCGCGACGTTGGAGCGCAGCACGGGTGTCGGGTCGCGATGCAGGTGGATGAACTTCGCGTTCGGATAG
>JBKJOD010000204.1:0-6693 GCA_046593245.1 Phycisphaerales bacterium | reverse complement strand
GAAGAGCAGCACACCCTCCGGCGGTTCGTGCAGCTTCTGGGCATCCAGCAAGAGCGACAAATCCTCGCTCGCCGTCACCGCGTCGCGCACATGGAACTGGATCGTCTGCCCGACGCGCAGAAGGTCCGCCACGGCGATCGCTCGATGCTCTTTGTCCACACCGATCACGTTCCGCATCAGGAAGTCGTCACGCCCGAAGCGATCCTTGTATTCGTTGATGGCACGCCCGATGAATAAACCGCGCCGCAGCCGCTCACGCATCGCAGGGCCGAGCGAGTCGAGAATCTCTTCCAGCGCATCGAGTGCTGGCCGCCCGCCGAGCTGCGCGAGCATCTGCCCTTTGACTCCCGTCACCACCAGCGGCTGGCCGATCGGCCGGCACCCCTGGCTCACCAGCGAATCCACGCGCACCTTGCCCGAGAGCGTCAATCCCACGCCGCCCGCTCGCATCAGGCGATCGTTCAGCAGCAGCACATTCCCACCCGGCTTGTTCGATCCGGATGCAAGCCCGCCGATGATCGGGCTGGTCCGGCGCAGCAGCGATCCCGCATAGTTCGGGTCCGGCTGGTGTCCGGTCGCGTCGTTCCGCGCCTTGGAGAGTGCCGGAAGCAACGTGTTCAGCGGAACACTGAACTGGTCCGCGAGCAAGATCGTCGCGCGATGATCCGCCGTCATTCCCGCTGCCGCGGCCATCGTCCGCGAGTCCCAATCTGCCAGCGACTCTTCCTTCACCGTTGGCAGCATCTCCGTCCCGAAAGCGTGAATCGCCGCGCCCGGCATCGAAGCCGCAAAGATCGAGACGCCCGGCGAGTTTTCCATCTCGATCTCGCCGCCGATCACCGCCTCTGCCGTGCAGCCGATGACCACATCAGTATTCAGTTTCTTGCGCACGATGTGCGAGATGGCCCCGGCCGCGTCCGCGTGGTGGGCCGAGATGAACACCACCGCCATGTCCGCTTTGCCCTCGCCGCCGATCGCCTCCGCGCAGCGTCCCACCGCATACTCCGCGGCCATGGCCGCGTCCAGATGCCCGGAAACGCCAGCGCCGACACGAATTCGAGTTGTTGCTGAAGTCTGCTGCATGTCCACAAGTATAGGTGCCCACGCCCACTCCGACCGTTCTTCAACCGGACTGCAAACCTTTGGTGATCCACACGTTTGTTCTCGCTCACTTCGCTGTCTCGCAGGTATCCTCTCACTCATGGCAGCAGCGAGCCCGGTTACCACACGCCAGTTTGCTCGATCGCCGCGCACCATCGTGGTGAAGATCGGCAGCGCGGTGATCGCGGGCTCCGGCACACTTGATGCTTCGCGCGTGAATGCTCTCGCTGCGGACGCCTGCGCCGTACTCGGGGAAAGCACAACCACCCGCATCGTCATCGTCTCTTCCGGCGCAGTCGCTTCCGGCTTTCGCGCTCTTGGTCACTCTAAACCGCCCAGGGAAATCGTCGGCAAACAAGCCGCCGCGGCCGTCGGTCAACCGCGCCTTATGTCCGCATGGTCGCACGCCTTCTCGCTCGCATCTGGGCCACGCGAGGTCGCGCAGGTGCTGCTGACCGCTGAGGACATCGACCATCGTGCCCGCTTCCTGAATGCGAGGCGCACGCTCGATGCTCTTCTCGAAGCGGGTGTCGTTCCCATTATCAATGAGAATGACTCTGTCTCATTCGCCGAGATCAAGCTCGGGGACAACGACCATCTCTCCTCGCTTGTCGCCTCCCTGGTGAGTGCGGATCTGCTTGTCATCCTCTCTTCCGTTGATGGCGTCTGGGCCGCCAAGCCCCCGCGTGGCCAGCCCACTCGCATCGTCCCGGAAATTCGATCGCTGAACGACGGGCTCGCGCTGGTGCGTTCGGAAACTTCGGGAGTCGGCACCGGCGGCATGGAGACCAAGATTCGTGCGGCGTGCTCCGCGGCATCTCTGGGCATCGGCGTTGTCATCGCTTCTGGTGCGGAGCCCGACATTCTGCAACGCCTCACTCGTGGCGAGCCGCTGGGCACCTACTTTCCGCCCGCTTCGTCCAGCCGTGCCGCACGCAAGCGCTGGATCGGCTTCTCCGCGCGTCCCAAGGGCATTCTCTTCGTGGACGAGGGAGCCCGTCGGGCTCTCATCTCGCGCGGCGCTTCGCTGCTCCCATCCGGTCTCTCCCGCGTGCAGGGCAACTTCGCCCCCGGCGCGCTCGTAGAGATTGCCGGACCGGACAATCGCCCCTTCGCCCGCGGCTTGACCTCCTACGCCAGCGAAGATCTCCACCGCATCCGCGGGCGCAAAGCTGCTGAAATCTCAACCATTCTCGGCTTCTGTTACGCCGAAGAAGTCATCCACCGCGACGACCTGGCCTTGATCGAAGATCCCAACGCTGCCGAACGCCCCTCGCCGAAATAGCACCACGCAATGCCGCTCCACCCAGAAACCTCCGCAGGAACACCTCACCCGCTCACCGAGCGTGCCATCGCCGCCAAGCGCGCGGCGCGAGTAGTTGGCTCACTTCCAACATCCGCGAAGAACGCCGTGCTGCTCGCTCTCGCCAGCACGCTTGATCAGCCCGAAACCATCTCCCGCCTTCTTGCCGCAAATGCCGCTGATCTCGCTGCCGCCCGCGCTTCCGATCTCTCTGCACCAAAGCTCGCTCGCCTTGAACTCACGGCGAAATCCATCGCGCAACTGGCCATCGGCCTGCGTCAAGTCGCCGCACTTGCTGATCCCATCGGTCGTGTCACGCTTGAACGCCCCGCCACCGGTCCCGACGCCGCGCCATCCGGCCTGCACATCCGCAAGGTCCGCGCGCCTCTCGGCGTCATCGCCATGATCTACGAGGCACGCCCCGGTGTCACCATCGATACCTTTTCGCTTTGCTTCAAGTCCGGCAACTGCTGCATCCTCCGCGGCGGCAAAGAGGCCCAGCACTCCAATGCAGAGCTCGCTTCGTGCATCCACGAAGCACTCTCCTCGCACAATCTTCCCGAGGCCGCGCTCACCAACCTCTCAGGCTCCTCGCGCGAGGACCTCGCCCATCTCCTCACGCTGGATCAGCACATTGATCTGGTCATCCCCCGCGGCGGCAAAGACCTGATCGAACTCGTCTGCCGCACCTCGCGCATTCCCACCGTGCAACACTACCAAGGCGTCTGCCACATCTTCGTGGATGAAAGCGCCGACATCGAATCAGCGATCGATATCTGTGCCATCGCAAAGACTTCTGCCCCCGCGACCTGCAACGCGCTGGAGTGCATCCTTGTTCATCGCAACATCGCGGATGCCTTCGTTCCTCGCATGTTGGCTCGATTCGCCGCGCTCCACGTCGAAGTCCGCGGCACGCCGGTCATAGCCGCACTCGGCCCCGTTACCCCCGCCCAACCGAGCGATTTCGGACACGAGTTTCTCGATCTCATCATTGCCATGCGCACCGTCGATTCGGTGGAAGAAGCCATCGACCACATTGCCACGTATGGCTCCAACCACACCGATGCCATTCTCACCAGCGACACCACCCCTGGCGGCGCGGCGGATCGCTTCATCTCTGCCGTCCGCTCCTCCTGCGTCCTGGTGAACGCCTCCACGCGTTTGAACGACGGCTTTCAACTCGGCCTCGGTGCGGAGATCGGCATCTCCACCAGCCGCGTTCACGCGTATGGCGTCATGGGTCTCGAAGAACTGACTACGCAGCGGTGGATCGCCATCGGCAGCGGGCAGACGCGCTGACGCTACTTGCCCTTCGCGCCTTTGCCATGCGCATGCTTGCCATGGGTTGCATCGTTCTTGAGTTGCTCGCTCACGAGGTCTGCCTGCGCGGGTGTCAGCATCGCAAGTATCTTGGTCTGTGCATCCAGCGGCTTCGGTTGGCCCGCGTACAGCTCCACCAGCCGCGCACGGGTCTTCGCCGCGTCCGCTTTCCCGACTGTCGCGGTATCGCTCGTCGCATCGGCGGGTGCCGCGCCCTTGTCTTTCTTGCGAAGGACGGCGTTCTTGCCGCCGAATCCGGTCTTGGAGAGCCGGATCGATCCGCCGCGCTGCAGTTGCTGATCCAGCATCGCCCGATCCGTCGCGCTCAGTTTGCTTCTGAGCGCGTCAATCTCCTGCCGATGCGCATCCAGATACGCTTTGGATGCCTGCTCCTGCTCCGCCAGCGCGGCCTTGATCCTCGCATCCTCATCCGCCGTCAGACGATTCGCTTCCGGCGTCGGTGCATTCCGCAACGTCTCAATCGCCTTCACAAACTCCGCCATCGTGACCGGTGCCGATGCCCTTGTGCTGGCCTTCTTCGCTACGGCGTCTGGCCCGAACTCGCCCGTGCCCTTGCCCTTCCCGTCAGGGCGCGCCCCGACCGCCGGGCCTTTTAAGGCAGGTTCAACGGTCTTGTCCGTCGGCGACTGAGCACTGGCCGTCCCTACCGCCGCTCCGCCAGAAAGCAGGCAGGAGGTCAAAATCGCCCAAGACGCTCCGAAAAGTCCAGCAGCCATGGCATTCCTTTCACAAATACCGCCAGCAGAACGGGCATGGGCCTCCCGGATTGCCAGCGATTCTTCCACAACCCGAATCGGATTCTGTGCGGGGGCGGCTACTTTGTGGTACTCTGGAGACGCTATGAAACCCATCACGCTGACATTGCTGCCCACACTCGCCCTCGCGCTCCTCAGCGGCCGCGCGATCGCCACAGACCCCACCAACTTCACCAACTGGGAATCCCCCCACGTCTCTCCCATCGCCGTCACGCCCGACGGCGCGCGTGTGCTTGCGGTCAATACCGCTGATGCGCGGCTGGAACTCTTCTCCATCACCGGCCCCGCACCCGTCAAGCTCGCATCCATTCCCGTCGGGCTTGATCCCGTGACTGTCCGCGTGCGCTCAAACACCGAAGCGTGGGTCGTCAACCACATCTCCGATACCGTGAGCGTCGTCAACCTCAGCACGCTCGCCGTAACCGCAACGCTCAAGACCCAGGATGAACCGTGGGACGTCGTCTTCGCCGGACCGATCGGCGCTCAGAAGGCCTATATCTCCTGCGGGCAGACGCATGTCGTCATGGTGTTCGATCCCGCCAACCTCGCTACGGCACCAGTTGTTCTGCCGATCGTGGGCGAGCAACCGCGCTCCATGAGCGTCAGCCCCGATGGCCTCACTGTGTATGTCGCCATCTTTGAGTCCGGCAACAACACCACCGTTCTCGGCGGCAGCAGCGCGGGCGGCAACATCGCGTTCCCGGCGCAGGTCGTCAACCTCGCTGCGGGTCCGTACGGGGGCGTCAACCCGCCGCCAAACTCCGGAACGCTCTTCAACCCACCGATCGCGGCGCAGAACACCACGCCCAATCCTCTTCCGCCCAAGTCTTCGCTTATCGTCCGCAAGAACGCGACGAACCAGTGGATGGACGATAACAGCCACAACTGGACGAACTTCGTCTCCGGCCCAAGCGCGACCCAGTCCAGCCGCCCAGTCGGGTGGGATCTGTACGACAACGACGTGGCGATGATCAACACCAGCAGCAACGCCATTACCTATCTCCACGGCTTGATGAACCTCTGCATGTCCGTGGCTGTGAACCCCGCCACCGGCGAAGTCGCCGTGATCGGTACCGATGCCACCAACGAAGTTCGCTTCGAGCCAGTGCTGCAAGGCAAGTTCATCAAGGTTCGCTATGCCAGCGTCAATCTGGCTTCCCCCACCACTCCGACCATCGCCGACCTGAACCCGCATCTCACCTATGCCACCGGCACCATTCCGCAGGTCAGCCGCGACCTTTCGCTGGGCGACCCGCGCAACATCGTTTTCTCGTCGACGGGCTCTGCTGGCTACGTCTGCGGCATGGGTTCGGGCAACGTGATCGTTATCGACCCCGCCACCGGCGCACGCTCAGCCGGCACGAATCTCATAAACGTCGGCAAAGGCCCCACCGGCCTCGCGCTGGATGCCACCGGATCGCGGCTCTTCGTGCTCAACAAGTTTGACGCTTCCATCTCCACCATCGACACGACCACCCGCGCAGTCGTCGGCACCACACCGTTCTTTGATCCGACTCCGACCATCATCAAGGTCGGCCGCAAGCATCTTTACGACACTCACAAGAACTCCGGCCTCGGCCAGATCTCCTGCGCTTCCTGCCATATCGACGGCACCATCGATCGCCTCGCGTGGGACCTGGGTGACCCGACCGGCAGCCCGATCGCCGTCAGCACCGCCACTCGCAACCTCGGCCAGGGCCTCTTCGGCCTTGAGCCCGGCACGACGACCACGCCCTATCAGCCGTATCACCCCATGAAGGGCCCGATGACCACGCAGACCTTGCAGGACATCATCGCCCACGAGCCGCACCACTGGCGCGGCGACAAAATGGGCATCGGAGAGTTCAACGGAGCGTTCATCGGTCTTCAGGGCGACGACACCAACCTCACTCCCACCGAGATGCAGGAGTTTGAGAACTTCCTCTCCACGCTCACCTTCCCACCCAATCCATATCGCAACTTCGACAACACACTCCCGACTTCGCTCCCGCTCCCCGGCCACTTCACCACCGGGCGCTTTGCCGCTGCTGGCGCCCCGCTTCCGAATGGAAACGCCGTGACTGGTCTGGCCGCATATCGCAGCCAGACGGTGCGGCTGGACAACAACGCCTTCGCGTGCGTCACCTGTCACACCCTCCCCACCGGCGAGGGCACGGACATGAAGCAAGCCAGCGCGTTCACACCCGGCTACAC
>JBKJOD010000402.1:0-5445 GCA_046593245.1 Phycisphaerales bacterium | reverse complement strand
AGTGCGTGGACCTCTTCAACGGCAACGTCTCCGCGATCGGCGCGCCCTCCGGCACACCTTGGCCCAACCCATCCCCCAGCGGCTCCGACCTTGATCTCCCCAACAACGCCCGCAGCGTCTGCTCGCCACGTCCAAGTCATCCTGATGGCGTCCGTTGGCTCGTTTCCGAGGGATCATCCGCCTTCGGCGGGGCGATCCGCGACATGTTCGATCCGACCTGTCGCAACCACCCGGACCGTGCCAACAGTGTGTTTGAGACGTGCAGCGCATCCGACTCCGGCGGCGTCCACTCCGGCAGCGGCGTGCCCAATCACGCCTTCATGCTCACCACCGATGGCGGCACTTTCAACGGCCGCACTATCTCCGGCATCGGGCTGATCAAGTCCGGGGCGGTCTGGTACCGCGCCCTCACCGTCTACCTCACGCCCGGCTCGGATTTCAAGGATGCTTACGACGCCTTCAATCAGGCAGCCACCGACCTTGTCGGCAGCACGCCCCGGGATCCGCGTACAGGCCTCCCCAGCAGCGCGGCTTTCTCCGCTTTCGATGCGGCGCAGGTGAATCTCGCCCTCCTCGCCACCGAGATGAACACCGACGGCCTCTGCGGCCAGACCAACAACGTTCTGGATGATGCTACGGTGCCTGCCGAATGTGCCAACGCAACCGTCATCTTCAGTGACACCTTCGAAGGCACAACGCTCAACTGGCAAGTCGCCAACTCTGCCCCACCCACGCCTTATGACTGGGTGCTTACCAGCACGTCGCTCCCCTTCGGCCGCGCGGGCAAGGCCGCTTTCTGCGAGGATCGCGCCGTCGGTAACTGCAACACCGTCGATGAATCCGGCTCGCACACCATGACCAGCGTGCCCATCCTCGTCCCCTCCTCTGCGCTGCACCCCATGCTCGCCTTCACCCACTCCCTCGGCAGCGAGGGCTCCTTTGACGGCGGCCGCGTCGAGATCAGCATTGGCTCCGGCGCGTTCAACCCGGTGCCGCGTACCGCGATCGAGTTCAACCCCTACAACGGCACGCTCAAGCCCGCTTCCATCGGCAACACCGACCCGCTCGCGGGTCAGGATGTCTGGACCGGTATCGGCGGCAAGTGGGGCCGCACCATTATCGATCTCTCCTCGATGGGCGTCATCGGAACTTCCATGCGCATCCGCTTTACCTTCGGAAAAGATGGCTGCACCGGCGGCCCGGGCTGGTACGTTGACGACCTCTCCGTCTACAACTGCCCGGACTGCAACGCCAACACCATCGCCGACATCCGCGAGTACAAATACCGCGCCAGCACACCATTCGTCGGCACCGTCGGAACCGGCGTTACTCCGACGACCACGCTCACCGCCGTTCCCGATGCCAGCGGTCCTGTCACCATCGAACTTTTCGCCAACGCCGACTTGAGTCTCACCACCGAAACCATCGACCTGCAACTCAACGGCACCTCGCTCGGCACATTCTTTACCCTCGGCGGCATCGACTGCGCCCGCACCTCCAGCCGCGAATCCAAGCCCATTCCCGCGGCCACCTTCAACACCGCTCTCCACCTCGGCGCGGGCGGCAACACCGCAGTCTTCACCTTCATCGGCAGCGCGGATGTCAACCCCGCCGCCTGCGACGCCTCCTACGTCGGCGCCAGCATCCGCTTCGATCGCGCAGGCGCGCCTGCCGACACCAACGGCAACCTTGTTCCCGACACCTGCGACTGCCCGCGTGCGAACTGCCGCGCCGACTTCAACTGCGTGAACGGCCTCACTGTTCAGGACATCTTTGATTTCCTCGGCGCGTGGTTCGCTGGATCGCCCAGCGCAAACTTCAACAACGTGAACGGCCTCACCGTCCAAGACATCTTTGATTTCCTCGGCGCGTGGTTCGCCGGCTGCCCCTAGTCCTTCCGCCCCCTCCCCCGCCCAGGCGGGGGAGGTGTCCGAGCACAGTGAGGACGGAGGGGGTGTATCGGTCTGATATGCCCTTGCCAACCCTTCGACCCGATGCCCAAACGCGCCGAGCGCGTACCGTGTGATCCACGCGCCAGCATCCCCCGCCAGCGGCAGCCATGCCGCAATGCACGCCGCGTCCGGGGTAGAGAGAGACGGAGGCCCGTTCATGCTCAAGTTGTTGAATGCCGCCGCCATTCTGGCCGCGGGGTGCTGGTGCGGAGTGGCGGCCGCCCAGACGGTCGAGTTCCGCATCGTGGAACGCGAGGGCCAGACCACTATCAGCAGTGCCGCGGATGCCGAACTCAACATGGCTGTCCAGGCAAGAGTCGTGGGCGGAGCCGCCGGAACCGCGCTTGGCAACTTCGCCTTCGCCCTCGTCATCCAAAATGAGCCGGACTCGTTCGGCACACTGACGCGCTGTCTGACCAGCAATCTCGACGGCACCTATGCCTCCACGATTGCCATCAACCAAACCGTCGGGCTCGGCGGTCTCCCTCGCCATTACAGCTATCTCGCCACGATCAACTCCAGTTTCAACGGGGCCATCAACTTCAGCGCCGGCCAGTTCACCAACACGACAGAGCAGGAAATCGGCCTGATCATCGGATCTCCCGCCGGCCCGGCCCTTCTGGGCACCCCCGGGTTAGACGCAAACTCAGACGGCAATCCAGATACCTATTCCGGCACAGGCAGCACCGCCCCGCTCGATCCCGGGATTGGCGATACGTACTTTGGCGCGGGCGGCAACTGGATCGATGTCTACAGGTTCCGTTACACCGCTACCAACCTCACGTCTCGAACCCTGTTTTTCGATCTTCGTCCCAGTCTCGCTCAGGGCTTTCGATCGCTCCTGGTCTCCAGCGGCGTGTGGGGACCGGCAAATGTCTTCACCGCCACATCGTCAGTCGCCCCAACCACCATCACGATCTCCGTCTCTGACACTGGAGCGTGCTGCGACCCCTCAGGGCCATGCACCATCTCCTCCGGCGCGGCCTGCGCTGGGCCGTTTTTCATCGGCACCGCTTGCGCTCCCACGCCCTGCGTCACGTTCGGAACCTGCTGCTCATTCGCCGGAGAGTGCACCGTCACGTTCCAGCCGGGTTGCACGAGGATATGGACATCCGGCGGCTCGTGTTCCCCCAATCTCTGTTCGCTGTTCGGCACCTGCTGCGCCTCGAGCGGCTTGTGCACGTTCGTCTCGCAGGCGGATTGTAACGGTGGATCTTGGACTGTCGGAGGTTCCTGCCTTCCCATTCCCTGCCCGCCCGCCGCCGCTTGCTGTTCAAGCTCAGGTGTGTGCACCCGGCTTGTCCAATCCGCGTGTATCGGTATCTGGATGCAGAGCTTTGCGTGCTCTCCCAACCCCTGCCAGCAACCCGGCTCATGTTGCACGCTCGATGCCATGTGCACCGTGACTTTTCAACTCGGCTGCGCGAACGTGTGGACCACCGGTGCAACCTGCTCTCCGAACCCCTGTCAACTTCCGGTCCTTTGCTGCAACGCCACGACCGGCGTGTGTTCCACTGCAAACCAGGTCGGCGACATTAGCTACACCTTGAACTACACCAAGGGCCAGTCCGGCTATGCCCGCAGCGACAGCGGCGGCACCGTCGAGTCCATCACCACCATTTTTCATCCCAACACCAACCGCCTCATCTTCGACGCCACCTTCAGCGGCGCAACTTCCGGCGGCCCGCTCATTACCAGCGGCTTCTGGCTCGTCCTGGATGCCGGCCCTAATCCTAAATCGCATCCCGGCGAACTCGCCCTCTTCTACTTTGATGCCGCCACGCTCTCTTCTCCCAAGCTCACCATCTACGCCTATAACGGCGCGAACGTCAGCACCTCCTGGAGCGACGGCGATCCCGTCGCCGCTGGCAATCAGCCAGGCGACCTTATCAAGGGCGCGTTTGAGACTGGCTACATCAACGCGCTCGTTGCCGAAAATGTCACCATCGGCGGCCAAGTCCGCCGCCACCTGCGCTTCGACATCGACGCCACCGACATCATCTCACACATCCCGCTCTATCCCGCCGCGAGCCCCTGGTTCGGTACCGGCTTTGACCGCTCCCTCGGGCTCTGGTTTCACAGCGTCAACTTCATGGCCGCCACCTATGAGAGCAACACCTCCGGCAATCGCGGCGCGATCACGCAACTGATGACCGTGAACGAGGGCTACCTCGATGCCGCCGCTCGTACCACATCCGGCAACGACCCCTGCCCGTCCGGCAGCCGCGCCTCTCCCGGCGCGGCGTGTTCCCCCACCAACACCTGCCCGCAGCCCCGCGCCTGCTGCAACACATCGACTGGTGTTTGTGCACTCGTGGGCCCGCGCGACGACTGCCCAAGCAACTCCACCTTCGCCTCGCCCGCCGCCAGCACCTGCTCGCCGAGCCCCTGCCCGCCCGCGGCGGTCCAAATCAGTGGGACATGTTGCACCACGCTCACCGGCGCGTGCGCCATTCTCCCGCTCAGCAGCTGCACCCTCTCGTCGCATACCTGGCACCCCGGCAGCGCGTGTACACCCAACCCCTGCACACTCATCGGCCGCTGTTGCAACTTCATCACCGGTTCTTGTGCGATGACCTCACAACTGGCCTGCGGCACGAGCGCGCACCTCTGGACCACCGTGGGAACATGCTCCCCCAACACGTGCGCCCGGCCCGGCGCGTGCTGCAACACCACCACCGGCGCGTGCCAACGCCGCACCCAAGCGTCCTGCAGCGGAGCCGTGACCTGGAGCCAGTCCACCTGCTCGACAAACCCGTGTCCGTTCCCGAATGGTGTCTGTTGTAACTTCATCACCGGCGGGTGCCAGATCCTCCCCCAAACGGCGTGCGGCATCAGCGCGCACACTTGGACCATCGGCGGCGTCTGCGCGCCCAGCCCATGTCCCCTCTCCGGTGCGTGCTGCAACGCATTCACCGGTGCTTGTGTGCGCCGCACTCAAGAGCGCTGCGCGGCGCCCGCCAACACCTGGATCTCCGGTGGCGTGTGCGCTCCGAGTTCCTGCATCCTGCTCCTCGCCTCCCGCGTCGCATGCCCCGCCGACTTCAACCAGTCCGGCTCCGCCGACATCACCGACCTTTATGACTTTCTCAATGCTTGGCTCGCCGGGGCTCCCAGCGCCAACTTCAACACCTCCAGCGGCCCCGACATCCAGGACATCTTCGACTTCATCTCGTCTTGGTTCATAGGTTGCTGAGCGCTCTCGCCGAACCCTGGCGGTCCGACTATTCATCATTTTCGCGCACACCACCGCCCCAGCACCCCGCGGCACGCCCACACACCACACGCTTCGAATAGAAAAGTTGGGGATCTAGAGCGGTTTCAATCAATTCGTAGCGTGAGGCCGCAGTGGCAGAAGAAGGCGGCTGCGTCGCCGGGCGTGACGGCGTCGCCACGCTCTGGAGCTCGATGCAGGGCGTGCTCGACGCCGTCACGCCCGGCGACGCAGCCGCCTTCTTCTGCCACTGCGGCCTCACGCTACGAATTGATTGAA
>JBKJOD010000383.1:0-14731 GCA_046593245.1 Phycisphaerales bacterium | reverse complement strand
ACCGCCGGGCGCGGAGGCACACTCCGCGTGCTTCACACGCACCGGGTGCCACATCTTGCGGTACCGATCGATGTGATCTGCCACTTCGCGTGCTGGTGTCAGTGCGCCATCAGCGCCGACCAGCGCAGCGCTCGCCTGATGTGCCGGGAAGTAATACTTCGTTGCATAGTCCGCCACCATCCGCTGGGTGCTGAAGAACGGCGCGAGCCGCTTGATGCAACCTCGCATCTTGGCCAGCCAGCGTGTCGGCACGCCCTTGCCGGTTCCATTCGCGCTGCCGCGCTCGTAGAAGTCCGGCACGATCTGCTGTTCGATCAATCGGTACAGCGCATCGGCCTCGAAGTTCTCGCGCATCTCGTTGGGCTCATCGCTCGGATAGATGCCAGAGTCCTCGATCTTGTATCCGGCATCCGGTGTGAACGCCTCGTCCCACCAGCCGTCGAGGATTGACGCGTGCAGCACCCCGTTCATCGCGGCCTTCATGCCGCTAGTTCCGCTCGCTTCAAGTCCGCGGATCGGCGTGTTCAGCCAGACATCGCAGCCGCGCACCATCTCGCGGGCCACGTCGATCCCGTAATCCTCCAGAAACACGATGCGCCCGCCCGCCTTCTCGCTGCGTGCGAACTGCACCACATCCCGAATCAGATCCTTGCCCCATCCATCGCCCGGGTGGGACTTGCCGGCGATCACGAGCTGCACGCCCTTGCCATCCTTGCCGCGCAGCAGCGCGGCCAGGCGCTCCGGATCACGCAGCAGCAGCGTGCCGCGCTTGTATCCGGCGAAGCGCCGCGCAAATCCGATGGTCACCTGATCCGGCTTCAACGCGCCGCGCACGCCGCCGGTTTTGCCATATCCGGCCATCTCACCGACATACTCCACCAGCCGCGCCCGCGAGGCGTTTCGCGCCGCCCACAAATCACCATCTGGAATGCCGTCCACACCCGCCCATACCGCCGCATCCTGCGGGCGCGACGCCCAGCCCTTGGTCAGATGCTTGTCATACAGCGTCGCCATCGGTGTCGAAATCCACGTCGAAGGATGCACACCGTTGGTTACATGCCCGATCGGCACATCGTCTTCGGGAACCTCCGGCCAAATCTTCGCCCACATCGTGCGGCTCACCACGCCGTGCAGCTTGCTCACGCCGTTGGCGAAGCGGCTGCATCGCAGCGCGAGAATGGCCATGCTGAACGCTTCGTTCTTGTCCGAAACGTTCTCGCGACCCAGCGCGAGAAACCCTTCCATGTCCAGCCCGAGCAGTTCCACATAGTGTCCGAAGTAGTGCGTCATCAGCCCGACCGGGAAGCGATCGATGCCCGCGGGCACCGGTGTGTGCGTGGTGAACACGCAGCCGGATGCGGAGAACTCCCGTGCCTGATCAAACGTCAGCCCCGTACCTTCTCGGATTTCGCGGATGCGTTCCACCGCGAGGAACGCCGCGTGGCCCTCGTTCATGTGAAACACCGTCGGCCGCTCGCCAATCGCGTTCAGCGCACGCACGCCCGCAATGCCGAGCACCAGCTCCTGCTGAATGCGCCGGTTCTGATCGCCCAGATACAGGTTCGCCGTGATCTCCCGATCCTCCGGCGCGTTCTCGGGAATGTTCGTGTCCAGCAGATACAGGCGAACCTTCCCCACATCCGCCCGCCACACCGCACATCGCACCTCGCGCCCCGGCAGATGGATGCCGACCGTCAGTTGCCGCCCGTTCTCCAGATCCATCACGCGCAGCACCGGCTGCTTCGGCGCGTGCAGCGCGGGGAACTGCTCCACCTGCATTCCGCCCGCGTCCAGCTTCTGATGGAAATATCCGTTCCGATACAGCAGCCCCACCGCGATCAGCGGCAGCGACAGATCGCTCGCCGCCTTCAGATGGTCCCCTGCCAGCAACCCCAGCCCGCCCGAATAAATCTGGAAACACTCGTGCAGCCCGAACTCGGCGCAGAAATACGCCGCCAGAAATGGCCGCGGCGACTTCGCCAGCGATCCTGCCTGCGTTGCGTACCAGCCCGCATCCCCCATGTGCGCCCGCAACTCCGCCGCGGCACGAGCGATCATGTCCACCAGTTTCTCATCCAGCGCGAGCGCCTCCAGCCGATGCGGCGAAAGCTCCACCAGCATCCGAATCGGGTTGTGCCCGGTCTGCTCCCACATGATCGGGTCCAGCCGCGCAAAGCACTCCTGCGCCAGCGTGGAGGTTGACCAGTGCAGGTTGTACCCAATCTCCACCAGCGGCGCAAGTGCCGCGGGAAGAAACGGATTCACGCCCGGAAGCGTGGCGATGTTGGGGGAAGTCGGGAGGTTTGTCGTGTTCGGCATGGTCCAGTCCATTGAACTCAGAGAGGGCATTCACCGCGAAGGAAGCGAAGGAAGAACGAAGTAACCGAAGAGAGTACCAACTCAGGGCCGAACTCGTTTGTGCCATCGCCGCTTCGCGACCTTCGGGATCGTCCTTCGAGTCTTCGCGGTGGTTCCGGCGAAGCGGGTCACTTCTTCATCGCGGCGATTTTCATGGGCAAACCGAACAAATCAATGAATCCCCGTGCCGCCGTCACGTCGTATCCATCCATCGCAAAACCCGCGAGTTTCGTGTCATACAGCGACTTCTCCGCCGTCGCCCCGATTGCCTGGGCGCGCCCCTTGTACAGTTCGATCGTCGCCTCGCCGGTGACGTTCTTCTGCGTCGCATCCACGAACGCCTGAAGCGCCTCGCGCAGCGGGTGGAACCACTGCCCGTAGTACGTCAGCTCCGCGTACTTCAGCGCCACCTGCTGCTTGAAGTGCATGGTGTCGCGCTCGATGGTGAGCTGCTCGATCGCCTTGTGCGCCTGATACAGAATCTCCCCGCCCGGCGTCTCATACGCACCCCGCGACTTCATCCCGACCAGTCGGTTTTCCGCGAGTACCACCTGCCCGATCGCGTGCTTGCCGCCGATCTCGTTGAGCGTCTCGATGATCTGCTCGCCGCGCATCTCCTTGCCGTTCACCGCCACCGGGTTGCCGTGCAGGAACCGCACGATCACCTTCTCCTGCGTGTTCGGGGCCTGCGTGACCGGCACCGTCATCATCCACACATCATCGTGCGGCTTCTGGTCCGGATGCTCGATCTCCGCGCCCTCGTGCGAGCAGTGCCACAGGTTCCGATCGCGCGAGTAGATCTTCTTCTTCGTCTGCGCAATCGGAATCCCCTTCTTGTTCGCGTAGTCCACCGCCGCCTCGCGGCTGGTCAGCTCAAACGATGGATCCTTCCACGGCGCGATGATCTGCAAATCCGGCCCGAGCGCCATGTACGTCAGCTCGAACCGCACCTGATCGTTCCCCTTGCCCGTCGCGCCATGGCTCACCGCATCCGCGCCGGTCTTCCGCGCCGCCGCGACTTGCCCCTTGGCAATCAGCGGCCGCGCGATAGACGTTCCCAGCAGATAATCGTTCTCATAGATCGCGTGCGCTCGCAGCATCGGGAAGCAGTACTGCTCCGCGAACTCGCGCCGCAGGTCGTCAACGATCACCTCATCCGCCCCGCTCTTGAGCGCCTTTTCCTCGATCCCGTCGAGTTCCCCCGCGCCCTGCCCCAGATCCGCGGCATACGCAACGAGCTTCACGCCCGGATACCGCTCTTTCAGCCACGGCAGAATCACGGATGTGTCCAGCCCGCCGGAATAGGCGAGCACGATCTTCTTCGGGGTTTTTGCAGTGTGTTCGGGCATAGGCGGCAACTCTAGCGGCCATCCACCCGCGCTTCTGCGCTGAACCTCTCGGCCAGTAACAACCATCACTCGTCCATGGTCCGAGAGTTCCTTGACAAATCACGAACGCGCGACAAACTTCCCAATCGAACGCGGCCTTCATGCCGCCCCGCACGTATCGCTCGCGGGAATCTCCTTTTATGGGAACGCTCATGCACGCAACAAAGACTGTTGCTCTCGGTATCGCCGCACTTCTCTGCGCCGGTGGCCTTGCGCCCGCTCAGGTCCGCCTCGCCCAGTGGAATATCACCAACTGGTCCACCTCGTCCGTCGCCGGCCGCGGCGCGGCGTTCCAAACTGCCATTTACGGCGTCGCCCCCAACGGCGAGCGGATGGCCCCCGATGTCATGATCGTGCAGGAAATCATCCAAGGCGGCACGCCCGGCAGTTGCCCCATCGGCCCCGCATACACCTCCTCAGGCCAAGCCAGCGTTAACGCATTTCTAAATCTGCTCAACACCGCCAGCGGCTCGCCCGGTGATTGGGCCGCCGCGCCATACGTCGCCAATCAGGGCGACACCGGCAACGCCCTGTTCTATCGCACCTCCAAAGTCTCCCACGTTTCCACCATCACGCTCGGCTGCTCGTTCGCCGGACCCACCTGCAACTGCCCCACCGGCTCGACGCTGGATGTCGGCAGTGGCCCCACGCAGTCGCCGCGCGATAATCAGCGTTGGCTCGTCCATCTCGTCGGCTACGCACCGAGTGCCACCGGTGCGGACCTCTATCTCTACAGCGGGCATCTCAAAGCCAGTGACGGCTCCGCCGAGCAGGCCCGCAAGGTGCCCGAAGCCGATCGCGTCCGCGCCGACTCCGCCGCGCTCCCTGCCGGTTCCAACTTCGCCTTCGGTGCGGACTTCAACGTCCAGACCTCCAATCGGAACTACTACCAAACGCTCATCGGCGTCGGTAGTGGGGGAGCGGGCCAGTTCTTCGATCCCATCAACACTCCCGGCAACTGGAACAACAACCCGTCCTTCGCCAACATCCACACCCAGGAACCCGCCACGCAGATGGATGATCGCCACGATCAGATTCTCATCAGCGCAGCGCTGCGTGATAGCCAGGGCATGTCGTACATCCCCGCCGTTCCCGGCGGCAACATCCTCGCGCCCTTCCGCGTCTATTCCACGGCCGCGCCGTATGACTCCAACCAGTGGAACGACCCGAACCACTCCTACCGCTGCTGGGGCAACGACGGCAACCACTCCGGCGGCCCTATTAACACCGCGCCCACCAACGCGCAGGTCGGCCAGGTGATCGCCGACGCCCTCGTCACCACCGTCGCCGGCAACGGCCACCTCGGTGTCTATCTTGATCTGCAAGTTCCTGCCAAGCTCGGCGCGCCCACCGGCACCATCGACCTCGGGTCCGTCGCGCAGTTCTCGACAACCACCTACACGCTCAGCATCTCCAACGCCGCCGACCTTGCTCGCTACAGCAAGCCCGGCACCGGCTGGGGAATTGATGCACTCTCATACTCCATGGCGTTCACCTCCGGCTCTGGATTCTCCATCCCCAGCGGCCTGGGCCCCTTCGAGCGTGCCGCCGCGCCCGGTGCCCCCACGAACTCCCACGTTGTTGTGCTCAACACCTCGACCAGTGGCGTCAAAACTGCCACGCTCACCATCACCACCGACGATCCCGAAAACCCGACACGCGTGCTGACCCTCACCGCCAATGTCACCGCCGCCATTCAAGGCGCGTGCTGCGTTGCCTCGGGCTCGTGCTCGCTGTCAGGCCAAACCAGTTGCTCCGGCACCTATAAGGGCAACGACACCGTCTGCTCACCCAACCCCTGCCCGCAGCCCACCGGCGCGTGCTGCACCACCATCGGCGCGTGCAGCACATCCACGCAGGCCGCCTGCACCAGCACCTATCAGGGCAACGCCACCACCTGCTCGCCCAACATCTGCCCCTCGCCCAGCGGTGCGTGCTGCACCGGAACTAGCTGCGCCATCACCACACAGTTCGCCTGCACCGGCGCGTTCCAGGGTTCCGCCACCATTTGCGGCCCCACCGGTAACCCAACCACCTGCTGCCCCGCCAACTACAACGGCAACAGCGGAATCACCGTGGACGACATCTTCGGATTCCTGGGCGCCTGGTTCAGCGGCATCCCCCGCGCCGATTTCAACTACGACGGCTTCATCACCGTCCAGGACATCTTCGACTTCCTGTCCGCCTGGTTTGCCGGTTGCTGACGTGGCATGGGCTTTCTAGCCCATGTTCGGGCCGCCGCGGCCCGAGTGCCTTGGTTCACGTCTCAACGCTCCAACAAACACCGCGCCCCCGCTTCCGTGCACACCGGTGCGGTCGCAACATGATCGTTCGATTTCAACCGATTTCGGCCCTGAATCTCAATCCTCATCCTCATCATCCGACCCATCCCCAACTCCCGGCTTGGGTTCGCCGAAGAGCGAGGTCCCCACCCGAACCATATTCGAGCCCTCCAGAATCGCCGCTTCAAAGTCCCCCGACATCCCCATCGACAGGATATTGAACTTCGGCGATGCCACGCCCGACTCGCGAATCTCGTCGAACAGTTCCTTCCCGCGCTGGAACGTCCGCCGCACCTCGCTCGCGTCCACATCCGCCGCGGCCATCGTCATCAGCCCGCGCACCTGCACATGAATCATCGTCTCGATCTGCTCCACCAGATGGGCTGCCGCCGCGATCGCGCATCCATATTTCTGCGGCTCGTGCGAGCAGTTCACCTGCAGCAGCACCTCGACCGGCTTCTCACGTTTGATTGCGATCAGTTGCAGCTCTTCCGCCAGTCGCAATGAGTCCACCGAGTGGATCATGCGGCACAGTTCCACGGCCTTCCGCGCCTTGTTCCTCTGCAAGTGCCCGATCATGTGCCAGCGAATCTGCGCCGGCAGCCCTGCCACGGGGGTTTGCCCCGCGACCGGCGCCGCCATCATGTCCCCCTGCGCCGGCGGCTGCCACTGCATTCCCGGCATGGATCGCTGCCGCGCCATCCACTCATCCATCACCGCGGCGCGCTGGATCAACTGCTGCACCCGGTTCTCGCCGAAATCGCAGTGCCCCAGCCGCACCAGCTCCCGGATCTGGTCCGGCTCGGCCGTCTTGCTCACCGCGATCAGAACCACCGAGCCCGCGTTTCGCCCCGAACGCTTCGCCGCGTCCGCGATGCGCTGCCGCACTTCGGTGTACTTGTCTTTGAGTGTTTCAATAGTCGTCATGGTCGGATGCTGGCCTCCTGCCTGCCGACTCGATGCTCTCGTCTGGTGCGCTCCGGCGAACCTCCGCTACAGCGTATCCGTTCGGCTCTTTTCCCGCCAGCCAACCGCCGCAAACACCCTACATTCTTCGCGGGCCTCGGTTCCCTTTCTCATCCGCCGGCGGCTATCGTCGGATCACACCAGTCACACCCGCGGCCACCAGCCGTCACGATTCCCGGAGCATTCCAATGGCCAACGAGCATCTCAAGCCCCGCACATCCCCCATCGCCGTCGGCGATGCCGCCCCCGATTTCACACTCATGGACCAGAACAAGCAGGAGTGGCGGCTGTCTGATGCCGTCAAATCCGGCGATGTCGTCCTGGCCATCTTCCCCTTCGCCTTCACCAGCGTCTGCGGCACCGAGATGCAGTGCGTCACTCGCGAGATGGACTCCTGGAAAAAGAAGGGTGCCCAAGTCGTCGGCATGTCCTGCGACTCCATGTTTGTCCTGAAGGCCTGGGGCGACAAAGAGGGCTTCCAGCACACCCTTCTCTCCGATCAGCACCGCGCCGTCACCAAAGCATTCGGGCTGTACTGGGCCGACATGAACACCACCAACCGCGCCACGGTCGTCATCTCCCAAGCCGCCGACGGCCACGGCAAGGTCAAGTGGATGCAGGCCCGTCAGCCCGGCAGCGCCATGAAGTGGGACGAGATCATCGCCGTCATCTCCTAAACGTGGCATGAACCTCCCGGCCCATGTGCCTTGGTTTGCTTTAGGGTGGCACGGGCAGCTTGCTGCCCGTGGTGTTGCAACCTTTGCTTTACGGCTTCACAGGCACCACCGGGTTCTCGCCACCCTTCCCCGCCTTCGCCTTCGCATCCTTGAGCTCATCCACACGCCCCTCGTAATACTTCTTCTCCATCGGCTCATCCGCCTGCTCGATGGCTTTCTGCGTCGCCGCGATCGCCTCGTCAAACTTCCCCTCGCGCTTGAGCGCCTCGGACCACACCACCAGCGCCGTCGTGTTCTTCCCCTTGGTCACATCCACGGCCTTCTTCGCCAGCTCCGTCGCGAACTTCTGCTCATCGGGCATCAGCGTCCCCACGCCCACGACCTTGTCCGCCAGCAGCGTGAGACTCTCCCCGTCGTCCTTCATCTGGTTCTCTGATACCTGCTTCGCAAACGCCAGCGCGCCCTGCACATCGTTCCGCCCGCCGGAGCGGATCCAGAACCGCGTGATCAGCAGCGTGTTCTCAATGTCCGGGCGTACCTTGACGATCTCGTCCAGCGTCTTCTCCGCGTCATCCCACTTCTTGTCCTCAAGCTGCTTCGAGTATTTCTTGTCCAGTTGCATAAACGTCTGCGACCGCTCCGCGTGCTTCTTCGCGTCAAACGTGCCCGCCACCACCTCGCTCGCAACCAGCTTGAGCCCATCATCCGGATGCCCGTGCCACGCGAGTTTGCCCGCTCCGTCGATCACAAACGCATACGGAATCCCGCCCCGATTCACCGCCATCATGTAGTCGCGCATCGTCCCGCCAGCATCCAGCGCGACGGTGTAGTCCATCTTCGCGCCCGCCTTCTCCACAAACGCGCGAACCTTTTCCAGATTGTCCGCCCCCTGGTCCACGCTCACCCCGATCACCGTCAGCTTCTTGTCCGGATATTTCTGCTGCAGCGCCGTCAACTTCGGAATATTCACGCGGCACGGCCCGCACCACGTTGCCCAGAACTCCACCACATACGCCTTCCCGCTCTCAAACTTCACCGGCGAGCCCTTCGCCCACCCCGCAATATCCAGCGCAGGCGCCGCGTCCCCAATGTTCAGCGGCTTCGGCGTCGCCGGTTGCGGAGCCGGCGCAACTGCCGGAGCAGGTGCCGGCGCCGTCTGCGCAAGCCCAACCGAACCCACAATCAGAACCGAAACAACAGCAAGCAACTGGCGCATGGGAACTCCTAGTCCCCGATCGTAGAACTCTTCTTGGTTCAACACGCCGCACTCCGCAAAGGGCGGCACTGGCGGCTCGCCCGCCAGTGATGCGCGACAGGGCCGTGCGAACACCAACAACCGCCCGTGCCCCGGTCTTTCCGCGCTTCGCGGAACGACCGGGCGGTTGCAATCCACGCGCACAACTTCTTCCCCTCATGCCTCGCTGCCTCATGCATCCATGCCTTCTTCCCACCCGAAATCGCTCCCCGAATCCGGGCACTTTGTGCGGCTTTGCGCGCGCAAAGCCGCACAACCAAAAACTCGAATCTCGAATTTTGTCAGATTTTTTCACCTAGTTCTGACAAGCACTTACGCACTTTTCAACATGAAACTGTGCGGCTTTGCGCGCGCAAATCTGCATCTCGGCCCCTGGGTAGAGGCGGGTTGTTCTCCGCTCCTATTTGCGATTTGCCATTTGCGATTTGCGTTTTTTCTTTGGAGATTCCCCATGTCCCCCTATGCATCCGAACTCGCAAGCGCTCGTCTCGACGCCCTCCGCACCCTCATCGACGCCCTCAACGAAGCCCAGACCCCGGACGAAAAACGCCGCTGCGCCGTCGCTATCTTCAACGCCCCCGACCCCTGCGACCTCGACGATGAGATCGAACTCGAAGACGATGAGGGTCAAGAGGTCACCGACACCGACACCGATACCGACACCGACACCGAACCCTCAAACAGCGAAATCCATTCACAACACGACCAACACCTCGATGGCGCAGCCCCCGCGCCGCACGATCCCGCCTCCGCGATCACAGTTGCCATCCGTCAGCACGTGTCCGGCATTCCCCTCGACGTTCTCGCCAACCTCACCAATGAAGACATCGTCTCCAGAGTCATGGCGATCGCAGACAGCGTCGCGCTCAATCGCCCCGCCGCGCCGCCATGACTGACCACCCGGTTGAACTCAGCCCTTCTTCGCCGCCTCACGCGCCCGTGCCACGATCGCCGTCGTGCTCTTCCCCTCAACCATCTCCAGCAGCACCACGCGCCCGCCGATGGACTGCACGAACGCCGCTCCGGGCACCTGATTGATGCTGTACTCCGCGCCCTTCACCATCGCGTCGGGGCGGATCGCATGAATCAGTGTTTCCGGCGTGTCCTGATCGAAGATCACCACCGCGTCCACGCACTCCAATCCACCGAGCAGCTCGGCGCGATCGCCCTCATGATTGATCGGGCGTGATGGATCCTTCTTCCCCTTGAGCCGTCGCACCGAATCATCGGAGTTCACACCCACGATCAGGAAGTCGCCCTCATCCGAGGCCCGGCGAAGCAGCGAAAGGTGCCCCGCGTGCAGCACATCGAAGCACCCGTTCGTGAACACGATTTTCTTCCCATCGTTGCGATGCGCCGCCACCTCAACCAGCAACTGCTCCAGCGTGCGCACTTTCCCCGCCATCCCGGCGTGCGCGCCCTCCAGCATCATCACCTCGCGATGGATCTTCTCAATCGGCATCGGAACCACGCCGAAGACCTGCACTTCCAGCCCTGCCGCGGCGTTCGCGAATCGCACCGCATCCGGCCACGCGATACCGTTCGCCCGCGCCCCCGCAAGCGCTGCCAGCACCATGTCGCCCGCACCCGTCACGTCGTACACCTGCCGCGCCACCGTCGGCACGCCCAGTGCGGGTTTGTTCTTCTCCAGCAGCAGCGCTCCGTGCCGGTCCAGCGTGATGACCGCCGCTTCCAGATCAAGCGCAACCAGCAACTGCGTCGCCAGCGGCGCGTGCTGCTCGGGCGTCGCATCATCCGGCAGCTCCACGCCAGTAGCGAGCGCGGCCTCCGTCCGGTTCGGCGTCACCGTCGAGCATCCGCGATACTTCGAGTAATCCTCGATCGCCGCCGGGTCCACCAGCACGGGCACGCCGCGTTTCTTTGCGGCCCGAATCACATGCTGGCAGAGCGCGGGCGTGCAGACGCCCTTGTTGTAGTCTTCAATACACACCACATCCGCGCCGCCGGAGGCCGCGAGCAACGCATCGAACCGCTCGCAAAGCTGCCGCTCCACATGCCCCGCCAGTGGCTCGCGCGATTCGTGATCCACGCGAAACATCTTCTGCGGATGCCGATGTTGGGCCAGCCCGATCAGCGACCGCTTCACGGTCGTGGGGCGCGTTCCGTCGGAAACAAGCGAGTGCGCGTTGACACCCGCCGCAACCAACGAAGAGCGCAGCAGTTCCGCCTCGCGATCATCGCCGGTGACGCCGAGCGCGTGGACGGTCGCCTTCATCGCAACCAGATCGAGACAGACGTTTGCCGCACCGCCCGGTCGGTCCTCGGTGCGCTGCACGGAGAGCACCGGCACCGGCGCTTCGGGCGACAGCCGATCGGCATTGCCAAACACAAGCTGATCGAGCATGAAGTCGCCAACCACGATCGCCGTGAATGGCCGCCAGGAAGCGAGTTGGTCCAGCAGTTTGCTCATGTTCTTCGTAGCACGGGCATCCTGCCCGTGTTCTCTTCGTGGCATGGGCTTTCTAGCCCATGTTCTTCACTTCAGTGGCATGGGCTTTCCAGCCCGTGCTCGGGCCGCCGCGGCCCGAGTGCCTTTCCCACTTCAACTTTAGGTTCCCCGCTTGCCCAACACCATCCGATCAAACTGCTCCCTTCCGGAGTCAAACACAAGTGCCAGATCGGGCCGCACCACCGGACATGGCCACGTCGAATCCGGCAGATGCCGCAGCTTGGACCAGTCTTTGTCGGTGATGACGATGTAATCCGCCTTGAGCTGCGTCGCCATGCCGACGAGACTCTTGACGCGATCCGGGCCGAGCGGGTCGTGGTCCGGGAGCACAATGTAGCCAACGCGATCCGGACCATCGCCGCGTGCGATCTGCTCCAGCGCAGTGACGAACCCCTGCGGATGACCGATCGCGCAGCACCCAACAATGCTCCGCCCCAGCAGGGTGTCCAGCGGCAGCATCCGGTCGCCATCGCCGCTGCGTTGCTTCAAGCCCGTCCAAACATGCCGCGTCACGGCGATCGGCGCGCCGGTCCGCCGACGAATCTGCGCCTTCAGTTCCACGAGATGATCGGGAGTTGCGAGCTCCGCATGCGTGAGCACCACCGCGCCCGCACGCGCGAGCGAGGCCACCGGCTCGCGCAGCCAGCCCGCTGGAAGCAAACGATCATCGAAAACCGAGCGCCACGGTGTGGCATCGATCAGCACCACTTCAAGATCGCGTGCGATCTGCCGATGCTGGAACCCATCATCCAGCACGATCCAATCCGGTTGCTCGCTCGCCGGCCCACGCTCCAGCAGTGCGCGAAGCCCCGCGATGCGATCCGGCTGAGCGACGATCGGCAGCTCGGGGAACGCGCGCCTGTACGCGTCGGTCTCGTCCGCCGCGCCGTTCTTGGACTTGGAATACCCGCGCATCGCCACGCACGGCCGATGGCCATGTTCCAGCAGCAGTCGCAGCACATCCATCACCATCGGTGTCTTGCCCGTGCCGCCCACGGACAGGTTGCCGATGCTGATCACGCGAATAGGGCCCGCCGCGCCCTGCACGCGATGCACGTTGCGACCGGCATCAAACGCAGCGTTGCGCCGCGCGATCACGGCGCGATAGATCGGCTCGATGAGACGCCCGATGACCGGCAGCGGCGAGCCGCGCGCCGGGATCGGAAGTGGATCGGTCGGCGGCGTGGATTGTCCGGCCTGCGCATTACCCACGAGCATCATCTCCGCGATCGCCGGGCTTGCGTGCGGCGATGGAGGCGCGATAGTCCCGTCGCATCGCTTGGTGGGTGCGAATCCCCCAACCCGCAGTGCCGATGGCGTCGATGACGGCGAGAACAACCACAATCGATAGGAGCGCGACGATGACCACCCACACCAGCACAAACGCCCGCGCCTGCTCCGGGTGGTCCTTGGCACTTGTCACCAGCGGCACGCCGCCGAGGGCATACGCGAGCGCCGCCGTGACGAACATCATGATCAGACCGTTGGCAATCCGCAGCCGCTTGCGCGTGCGGTGCATCGCGGAGACCTGCACGGACATGACGTGCGCGCCGATGAGCAGCATCGTCAGCCCTGCAAGGGGCAGGATGTTCCACGGCGAGACCATGGTCGTCGCGAGTGTTTCAGCAAGGATGTGGATCGGAAGCGCCAATCCGGCCATGACGAATTGTACGCGCCCGCGGATTCAGGTCGCGCGAGCCAGAAAAGCGTGCAGGCGATTGACCAGTTTGGCGACGGGCAACCCCATGATGGTCCCGGAATCGCCGCGAAAGGTGATCGGCCAGCCCGCCGCGAGCCGCTCGCTGAGGTTGTACGCCCCGGCCTTGCCCTTCCACTGCCCGGAGGCGAGGTATTGCTCGATGTCATCATCGGAGATCTGCCCGACAGTGACGACGGCACGATCCGAGAAGATATCGCGGTCGCCGGTGCGCCAGTCGATGATGGCGACGCCGGTGAGCACATCGTGCGTGCTGTCCCGCATCCCGTGCAACATGCGCCGGGCATCGTCGATATCCACCGGCGCGCTGGAGGTGCGCCCGTTGTGGACGACGACGGTGTCGGCTCCAAGCACAAGCGGCGCGGTGATGTTCGCGGGCGAGCGCAGCGCGGACGAGGCCTTCAGGTATGCCAGCGCCATGACCCATCGCTCCGGATCAACCGTGCCGGGGCTGAGCTGCGCATCATCCAGCCCCGGATGCCCGGCATCATGCTGGATACCCGCGGAAGTGAGCAGCTCGCGACGGCGCGGCGAGGTGCTGGCCAGGTGCAGGCGTGGGAGCGTGGCCACGTTCAACGCGCAGCTGGTGCGGCGAGAGAGCGGGCTGGTGGAGTTTTCGCTTGCGTGCGCCATGAATAGTGGACAGGTGGGTGAGAGAGCGACCATAAATCGAGTCCTTGATTGTTGCCGCAACGCAGAGGTCGCTCGTGAAGAACTCCGGATGCCAGGGCGGATTGCTTCCGTCGCAAACAAACCCAATATTCATCTGAAAAGCAACGTCCTGAAACGCAGTGCCTTTCGATGAATCCCCCGTTTTGGCCACTACGATGGACGAGCACTATCGACCGGCAGAGCACAGCCGCTGGAGCACTTGGAACATGAAAGCACATCTGGTTCAACTCGACATCGAATGGGAAGACAAGCGGGCCAACTACGAGGCCACGCGCCGGCTGCTGACAGCGGCGAAGCCCCAGCGCGGCGACCTGGCTGTTCTACCGGAGATGTTCGATACGGGTTTCTCATTCCGGCTGGAATCCACCGCGGATTCCGACGGGGCGACACTTGGATTTCTTAGCGGACTTGCGAAGGAACTCGGAATCACCATCCACGGCGCCCGCACGATCGTTGGCCCGGACGGACGCGGCAGGAACTGCGCGACGGTGGTCGGGCCGGATGGCGTGTTGCTCTGCGAGTTTCAGAAGGTTCACCCGTTCACGCTCGGGAAGGAAGTGGAATATTTCACGGGCGGGCGCGAGGTGGTGACCTATCCGTGGGCAGTGGGCGAGCAGGGGCTGACAGTTTGTCCGGCGGTTTGTTACGACCTGCGATTTCCGGAGTTGTTTCGAATCGGCTTGCTCAAGGGTGCGGAGGCGTATGCCATCGGCGCGAACTGGCCCGCTTCGCGCGAGGCGCACCGCTATGCGCTGAGCGTGGCACGTGCGATCGAAAATCAGGCGTTTGTGTTCTCAGTGAACCGCTGCGGCAAGGACCCGCAACTCGAGTATGGTGGCGGCACGCTGGCGGTCGGCCCGCGCGGGGATGTGCTGGGACAGCTTGGAAGCGCGGAGGGTGTGCTGAGCGTTGAAGTGGATGTGGACGACTTTCGCCGCTGGCGACG
>JBKJOD010000448.1:0-6193 GCA_046593245.1 Phycisphaerales bacterium | reverse complement strand
ATTCATCGGGCCAGACGGTCCGCTGTGGCATTGATGCTTAAATCAGGGTGACAGGATTTGAACCTGCGGCCTTGTGGACCCAAACCACACGCTCTACCAAACTGAGCTACACCCTGGACTGGCGATGGTAGGAAGGCAGTTGACCGAATGCCGCCATTGCTGTGAGATCCCCATCGCAGAGGGCGGGTGAGTTGGTGCCGTTTACTCCTGCTGGCGCAGAGATCTCATATGGTCCAAAACAAAGGCGGGCCCGCATCATGCGGGCCCGGCCTTCAACATCCGTGTTTGTGTGCCGCGGCATTACTGCATCGGCACTTCCTTGAGCATCAGGATACGCGGCTTATCCGCACCGGCCACAACGTTCGAGCGATCGACGATCATCACGTATCGCTTGGCGACGCTGGGGACCAGGGACTGGGTGGACTCCACATCACAATCATCCGGGGTGTAACCGTGGATGACGAAGTAGACGGTGAAGACATCCGAGCGGACGGAGACTGTGTTCGTCAGCGCGTTGACGATGGCGAGTTTCTCCTGATAGCCGTTGCGCAGCTCGTTGCCGCCAAGGGCGTAGTACTTGGCGGTGGAGTTGCCATGCACGATCGGAGCGGTTGCGTCCGGAACGCCGTTGAGGTCCAGGTTGTAGCTGCGTGATGAGAGAAGATTGGGCTGGAAGGAGATGCGCTGGGCGGTGCGGGCGTTGCCGAGAGTACCGGTGGGAAGATTGAGGATCGAGTAGTAGGGAGCGGCCTGCTGGGTGCGTTGGTCGCGCTCGCCGAAGCGGAAGATGCTGTTTGGGTCCAGAACAGGATCTTGGATCGTGCTGGGAAGGGTCTTCCAGGGAATATTGACGGCGGCGAGTTCGCCCAGAGACTTGAAGCCGCGGGATTCACGCCGGAACAGGTCCACATATTGCGGATCGCCGTATTGCGTCTTTCTCCAGCGCGATACGAGATCGGCGAGACTCGTGGGGGTGAAATCTATAGAACGGGCTTCGACACCGAATCGCTCGAGATAGTCCTCCCGGCACATATCGCGATAGGCCTTCAGGGTTGGGGCGATGTCGTAGTCCTTGTTGGCCGTAGCGTCGAAGAGCTTCACGCCGCCGCCAGCGGAGTAGTAGTTGGTCGCCGTCTGGAAGAACGAGGTGTTGTCGTCTTCGGGGGTGAGCATCGGGACCGAGCGCATCACGGTGAGGTTCTGGGTGTTGATGTTGCCGTTGCCTTCGCGGCGGGTGAGCATGGCTCGCGACTGCTCAGTGGCGATGTCGGTGGATCCGCCGCCATAGGAGACGCTTCGGGTTTGCTCCTGAGGAATGGAAACTGTGCCCACGAGTTTGGGTGTGGAAGACACACCGATTGCGGCGCGGAACTGATCGATGATGCTGAGGGCGAAGGGAACGCCAGAGCCGAGGGGCTGGGCCACCCCTCCGGTTTTCAGTAAATAGGGAGTGAAAGCGTTGAGCACCAGATGGCCGCGATCGGCCTTGGGCGGATGAGTTGGGTTGTAGAGGGGAGAGGGCGGGGTGAGGTCGGAATAGATGCCGAACTCAAAGAACGGATCTCTGGGATCTTGCGGGCTGTAGTAGCCGCAGGCGAGGGCGAGGGCCTCGGAGAGTGTCATCCATGAGGCCTCACGATCGGCGGCGGTGGAGCCGAGGTTCGCGGATGTCGCCCAATCTCGTGCGTTCTGGGAAACTGTGGTGGCAGTCAGATCCGAACCGGTGCGAGAGGGATCAAACCAGGCACCGACAGCGAGTGGGAGCAGGAAGTCCGCGGAGCGACTGAAAAGCGCCGGGTTGCGGCTGCGGCGGATGGCGGGAGCACTGGCAAGCGGCGGGACGCCGCCGTTGCGGCCGGTATCCTCCGCGCCACCGAAGAGGTCTTCGCCAACATCGTGGAACTCAACAGCGACCTCGGAGTACTCGCGCTGGTAGCTTGCAACCGATTCCTTGGTCTTGCCGATGGGATTGGAGCGCGTCGGATCGCCGCCGCCCTTGCGCGGGCAGGCGATGGCGATGTCGGTATTCACGGGGAGATCGGAGAGAAGCGCTTGCCTGAGCTTCTTGAATCGGCCCGAGGTGCTGGTGGAGGAATAATCGCTATCGCTTCCCTGGTCGTTGGGCGAGCCGTTGAAACGGCGGTTGAGGCCGAACTTGTCGCCCGTGGTGGTGTTGGTCCACTCGCTATCCATGCGGGCCTCGAGGCACCATGGAGGGAGCACGCCGCGATAGGGGCGGCCCGCAGAGTCCTTGGTGCCGCCCTTGGCTCCGGGGACGGTGTTGACATCGGTGGGGCGGCGGATCGCGGCCCAGACGGTTGCGGTGTAGCCGGTATTGTGGGGCTCGTCGCCGAGGGCATCTCGCACCTCATCGTTGGTGCTTGACTGAGATCGCTCCGCGTAGATATAGCCATCGGCCGCGCTGGCGGGGTTGCTCGGATCGTGCATTCGATCCGCGAGAATGTCGTTGGTTACATCGTTCTTGTTGGGGGTGCCCGCGTCGTCCTGCGAGGTTGTAAGGGAGGCGTCTGTTCGCACCGTGCGCCACAGGTTGCAGACGCGACGCTCGGCTGTGGAGCGGCCGGGGTCGGTGGTCAGGTTGACGGTGTTCGCGAGTTGGGGGCTTGGATCACCCCAGAGATTCATGTCCGGGTCCGCTCCGCCGGCACCGCCGGTGGGCAAGATCACGCCGAAGTTGATCGGCTCCGTCTGTGTGAGCTGGAGCGGGGTATCGGTGATGCCCTGGCCGATGCGCTGGAGCTGGTGTTCGATCCAGTCCTTGGCGAGATCGCGGAACTGGTCAACGGTGGAATACATGAGCGGATCGAGCTGGTCGGCCGAGCTGGAACCATCGTTAACCTTCTTGATACGCTCGCCGACTGCTTTGAGCGTGCCGGGATTCAGCGTGTAGAACGTGCGGGTCTTGCCGGCGCCGAGGACGACGGCGTTGTTCGCTCCGTACTGCACCATGTCCGCGTCTTGCTGGCGGAACGAGTAGTAGCGGCCAGCGAGTTCGAGGTAGAACTTCTGCTTGTCCACATTGCCGGCGGGGGACGGGTCATACAGAACCACATCCTGATTGAACGGGTTGTGCAACTGGAAGCAGAGCACCTCACAGATGAAGTCGTCGTTGTCCAGCTTGGGCTTCATCTTGATGGTGATGTTCTGAGTCGGATTGGTCGTAGAGTCTGCCGTGTCGTTGTCGCCGGAGCCGACGCCATCGGGGGTGTCGGTGTACATCAATAACACGCCGTATTCAGTCAGGAATGGCTGGGCCTCGGTGCCGAAGATGGTCATCATGCCGACTTGGCTTGGATAGGAAACGCGAGAGGGAAGCGCGGCGGGCTGCAACGGCAGACGCGAAGGCGTTGAGCTGATGGGGGCCGCGTTCGCGGGGCTGTTGGGGAATCCGGCATTGTGACTGACTTGCACCGTCTGATTGGATGCTGGTGTTGGGAGTTGCAGCGACGGGTACATCCGATCCGTGCGGAAGCCGCCGGGAATGGTGGTGCCGGGCACCTGCACCAGCTTGAGCGCGAGCCGGGTCTGCTCGTTGCGCTCGCGACCGTTGGCCTGTACGGAGGGGCGGAGTGTGGCGGCATCCAGCGGGCGATCGCGATCAAATGCGTCCACGAGATTGGCCGTCATATGCGCGGCAACGCGCAGGGCGAGCTCGGAGTTGCCGCCGTAGACCAGGCCGCGCCGGGCGGGGGAAGAGGCGGGGGTGGCATCCCACGCGCTGGGGAACTCCTGAGTATCGGTGTACGGAGCGAGCGCGTTGGCGTAGAGCTTGAAGATGAGCTGGATGGCTTGGGTGCGAGCGGTAATCTGGGCAGCCGTCGGAGCCGTGCCCGGGGCGATCTCGCCGAACTCGCGGATCGCCTTGAGGGCGGCGGAAATATCGGTGGATGCCGAGGTAAAGCGGGTGGGGTCCGGGGCGACGCCGCCATCCTTGAGCGGAACGGAGCCGTTCACGGTGGTGAGCAGGTGACGGACGTCGGTGTACGCCGCGAGCAGCTTGTCGCGATTGGCCACAGTGAAAAAGTCACCGGCACCGATCTCGTCGCGCCCGACGGTTTCCAGAGCGCGGGAGCGGTTGTCGCGCAGGGGGCTGAACTTGCGATATTGCCCGCTGCTGGCGTCGGAGCGCCCACCGACGGTGGCCTCCAGACGGGAGAGCGTGGATGAATCATTCACGCCCCAGAAGGTGCTCAGCTCAAGCTCATCGGAGAGATCATACGGAGAGCGAAGCACGCGCAGGCCGGGAACGGCACCCACGGCATTGCGTCCGCCATAGAGCGTGGAGACACGAGCGGAGTGGGGATCGGCGGCGAAGATGTCGTAGTGGTCGAAGCGCTCACCCGCGGTGGTGGAAGCAGATTGCTGCGACTGCACAAGCTGGCGATCCAGCACCGGAGAGGTGCCGAGCTTGCGGGCATCCAGCAGCGCGGAGTAGGCAGCGTTGCCGACCAAGTTGCTGGCGGTCGCGGGGGTGGCGGTGTTGGCGATTCCGATGATGCCGTTGTATGAGGAGTAGTTGCTTGTGACGCTGTCGTAGGCGGTGGTGCCCGAGTTCGGGATCCCGGCATAGCCGAGGAGGAGGGGCTGGGTGCTTGCGTTGTTGATCTGCGTCAACTGCAAGTTCATGTCCGAAAGACGGAGCACGCGGTTGAGCGCGATATCGGCGGGCGTCAGGCCGGCGGGGCGGGCGTTGTCGCGC
Organism: Phycisphaerales bacterium; assembly: GCA_046593245.1. GTDB lineage: Bacteria > Planctomycetota > Phycisphaerae > Phycisphaerales > UBA1924 > UBA4658. The sequence continues at coordinate 1,473 of JBKJOD010000448.1, read as the reverse complement.
GTGAGGTAGCGCGTCTGACCAGTGCCGCTGGGGAGTGTGCTCTGAAAGTTCGCGGTGGGCCAGCAGCCCTCGGTGAGCATGTCGGAGGCGACATTGACGTTGATCTTGGCGGAGTTGTCCACCACGCGGGCGGCGCAGAAGAGGCGGACGCGGCCGCGGGTGGTGATGAGCTGACGCGGCACCGAAGCACCGACACCGAACATCTGCGAGAGATCGGTGAGCTCGAACCAGCGGGCATCCAGGAATCCGTCGCCATCGGTGTCGCACCACTGGTTGAGCACGTTCTCGTACTCATCCGGAGCATACTTGCTTTCAATGGCGGGCTGATACGCAAAGATCTGGTTGTTGGACCAGTGGGCGGGATTCGCAGGATTGGCGGTCAGTCCGTTGGGCAGAATCTGTGCCTGGGTGTGCGGAATCATGTCCCCGGCCAAACTGGTGCGATTGCGGAGCGTGAGCCCATAGCTCATCTGCGCGAGATTCGTCGCGGAGCCGATGCGGAAGCCGGGGGGCGCATCAAAGCCCCCGTTGTTGCTCTTACGAAGATTCGCGAGATTGACAAAGTTGCCGCTTGGGGAGAGGTTGGAGATGTGCCGCCAATCGCGGATGTTGTAGAGCGGGCCGTCGGGTGAGTTCGCCGATGGGGCGTTGAGCCGGAGCCACTCGGGCTCAATGGTGGCGAGATAAGGGTCCGCGTGGTTGCGAGGATCGGAGGTAGTCAAAGCCGCGGCGTTGTTCCGCTGATTGGGCTGCCAGGGATCGGGATTGTCGCCGGTGGGAGAGAACTTGGTGTACCAGAGTGGATTGTCCGGAAGCGCTGGCAGATTCTGCGAGTAGGACCCGCTGTTGGCGACGGCATAGTTGCTGGGATTGACAGAAAGAAAGTGCTCATCGGTCCATGGGTAGGTGTAGCCGCGGGTGCGCGAGGTCCACGCAACGCCGGTCGTGGGATTGGTTGCCTCGGTGCGCTCAACATATTGCGCGAAAGTTGCATCACCGATGACCTTGGCGATATACGCGGCGATCTCCTCGGACTGGTCCGCGATGCGCTGCTGGCGCAGAGTAGTGGTCGCGGCGCTGCGATCGGCCCGGCCGATGGTGGCATAGACCACGCCGATGATGGCCAGCAGTGCGAGCACGCCAACGACCATCAGCAGCACCGTGCCGCGCTGCTGGCGGGTGGAACTGATCGCGTGGGTCAGGGTGTGTCGCCAGGGCCAGTGGGCGCGGCGGGTATTGCGGGGGCTCATGGTCATGCTCCGCGGACGGGGACTGGGAACTCGGGCAAGGGACTGGGGCTGCGTGTTATTGCCGCTGGCTGGCGGCGGGAACCTCAACGATGAACTGGTAGGTTTGCTCAAAGGTGGGATCGGCGGGATCGATCAGGCCGACTGTGAAGCGGAGGAGTTTGGGCCAGGGCCACTCGATGGTGTCAGGATCAACCTGCACGCCATTGGCGACGGGCGGGGTATA
>JBKJOD010000391.1:0-8686 GCA_046593245.1 Phycisphaerales bacterium | reverse complement strand
GCGGACCATCACGCCGACCGGGGCGAACGGCGGGGGGATCGATACAGGGAATGGGATGCGGAATGTGGGCGCACCAGAACGCGGCAAGAAGTTCGGGCGGTACACCATTTTGGAAGTCCTCGGCGAGGGCGGGATGGGGACGGTCTATCTGGCAGAACAGGACTCGCCGCGGCGGAAGGTCGCGCTCAAAGTCATCCGCGCGGGTCTGCTCTCGCGCGCGAATGTGAAGCGGTTCGAGGCAGAGTCGGCGGTGCTGGGACGGCTACACCATCCGGGGATCGGGCAGATCTACGAAGCAGGGATGGCGATCGTCGATGGAATCGAGACGCCGTTTCTGGCGATGGAATACGTCCGCGGCGTGCCGCTGACGGAGTTTGCGGATACGCACAAGCTGGGCGTTCGCGAGCGGCTGTCCCTGATGGCGATGGTCTGCGACGCGGTGCAGCACGCGCACACGAAGGGTGTGATCCACCGGGATCTGAAGCCGGGCAACGTGCTGGTAGAAGAAGTGACGGAGGGACGAAGTAACGGAGTGACGAAGTTGGAGGCGACGTCGCTCTCCACGTTTGTGACTTCGTCACTTGGGGAGTACGTCACATCGTTGCATGGCGCGCCAAAGGTGCTGGATTTCGGCATCGCCCGCGTGACGGACGCGGATGTACAACGCGCGACCATGCGGACCGAGGTTGGGCAACTCGTCGGGACGATCCCGTATATGAGCCCCGAGCAGGTCGCGGGCGATCCCGGCGCGCTGGACACACGCTCCGATGTGTACACCCTCGGCGTGATGCTGTATGAGCTGCTCGCAGGGCGGCTGCCCCACGAGGTGAGCGGCAAAACGATTCCCGAGGCAGTCCGGATGATCAGCGAGCAGCCCGCGACGCCGCTGGGAACGGTGGATGCGAAGTTCCGCGGCGAGATTCAGACGATCGTCGAGAAGGCGATCGAAAAAGAAAAGTCGCGGCGGTACCAGTCGGCGCGGGACTTCGCCGATGACATCCGGCGGCACCTGCACGATGAGCCGATCGCAGCGCGCCCCGCGAGCGCAGTGTATCGCTTCGGGAAGTTCGCCAAGCGGAACAAGGGGCTGGTGGCGGGCATGAGCGTGGCGGGCGTCGTGCTCGTGCTGGGCGTGGTGGGCGTGGCATGGCAGGCGGCACGGGCCACGGCTGGGTGGTCGCAGGCGGAGAAGAACCTGGAGGCGGCGATGGAAGCGCGGAAGCGTGCGGAGGAAGAGGCCGCAAACGCCAAGGGCGTGAGCGGATTCATGACGACGATGCTGACCGCCGTTGATCCGGAGACGGCGGTGGGCCGCGACATCACGGCCCGGGAGCTTCTGGATGCGGCGGTACTGACGCTGGACCACGCTCATCCGGACACGCCGCTGGTGGAAGTCAGCGTGCGCGGCGCGATCTCACAGAGTTATCGCGGGATTGGCCACTCAGAGCAGGCTGAACCGCAGCTTCGCGCGGCGTACGAGCTCGCGCAAAGAACCTTCGGCGACGACGATCAGGGCACGCTGGAAACCCGTCGGAATCTCGCGATCGTGCTCGTCGAGCAAGGCAAGTTTGAGGAAGCGGAAGCCATCGCCAAAGAAAACATGGCGCGCGTCGAGCGACTCTTCGGAGCGGAGCACGAGATCACGGCGCAGACGCACAGCGAACTGGCGCGAGTGATGGCCGAGACCGGGCGGCTCAAGGAAGCACGAACTCTGTACGAATCCGCGGTGCCGGTGATGGCCGCGAAGATGGGCCCTGAGCACAAGGAAGTCCTGAGCGTCAAGAACAATCTGGCGACGATCTACAAGGCACTGGGAATGCTCGAAGAGGCGGAGCAGATTCAGCGCGATGTGGTCGCGGCGCACGCCAGGGTGCTGCCGCCGGAGCATCCACAGTTGCTCTCGGCGCAGAATAATCTGGCAACGGTGTTGCAGCGCCGCGGCAAGAACAAAGAGGCGGCCGCGGTGTTCGAGAAGACGCTCGCGGGGCGCATAAAGGTGCTGGGCGAGGATCATGTTTCCACAGCGACCACACGCCTCAATGTCGCAGTCTGTCTGGTTGCCGACAATCGCCAGGCCGAAGCCGAGCCGCTGGTGCGCCAGTCGATGGCAGTGTTTGAGAAGAAACTCGGACCGGACCACCCCAAGACATTGACGGCGTACGGCAATCTTGCGTACATCCTCGAAGACCTCGGCAACACCACCGAGGCGGAGACCTGGTTCCGACGCGTGCTGGCCGGCCTGAAGAAAAATACCACCGGCGGCGCGGACCCGGAGATGTGGTCGGCCATCAATAACCTTGCGATGCTACTCATGAAATCGGGAAAGCTGGATGAGGCAGCGGATCAGTTCCGCGATCTCATCCAGACCTGCGAGCCAACGGTGCCCGCAGACCATCCGTTCCTGGCGATCTTCCGGAACAACTACGGCGAATGCCTGACGCGCCAACATGTCTACGAAGCAGCAGAAGCTGAACTGCTCAAGAGCCAGAAGGTGTTGGAGAAAACGCTGGGCAGGGATCATGTCCGAACTGTGAAAGGTGCAGGACGGCTCACCACGCTGTATGAACAGTGGGGCAAGCCCGAGCAGGCGGCGGCTTGGAAGAAGTAGCCACAGGTGAACACGGATGGGACGCGGATAAGGACGGCTTCACCAGCAAAACCAGGATTGAAAGAGCCAGAGGATTGATCCTGACCATTCGAGCTCTTTGCTGAATACGCGTCGACCCACGTCCATGAATGACAAAATCGCGGATTGGCCATACGGGTTCCGATATTGCCCACGTTAACACGCGGCCGGAACATCGGGTGGCCCATGATGGCCGCGCATATCATCCGAGCCATTTTTCCCCGCTCCGCACGCGGGCTTCCACGATGCCGATACCCGAAGCAACAACATCGACGCGAACGAGCATCCCCGGCGCGGGAACGCTTCCGGCGGCAGCTGCTTTGCGGCCGCTCGGGCTTGAGATCGATCCCGCTCAGCCGGGTAAACTGCGCGACATCGCCGCTGGCGTCCGCGGCACGTCTTCGGTCCGCACAAAGGTGCAGGTCGTGCTTCCGTTTTACAACGAAGCAGGCCTGATCCGAACGACCTTTGAGGAAGTCGAGAAGTTCGGGATGGAGCATCCCGAGTACGCGTTCCTGTTTGTGGATGACGGCTCGCGCGACGAAACAGCCGCGACGCTGCGAACGCTCATCAGTGAGTCGGACATTCCCGAGTCGCGATTGGGCCTGATCTCGTACACACCCAACCGCGGCAAGGGGCAAGCCGTGAAAGCGGGAATCGAGGGGGCCACGGCGGAGTTCGTGCTATTCACCGACGGTGATCTCGCGTATTCAATGGACCATCTGCCCAAACTCGCGAACGCGCTGGAAGCAGGCGCGCACATGGCGATCGGCAGCCGCTCGCTGATACAAAAGTCGGAACAGAATACCACGCCGATGCGCAAGCTGATGGGGTGGACGTTCAACAAGTGCGCGCGAGTGATTCTCGGCCTCAAGCACAAGGACACTCAGGCGGGGCTGAAGGGCTTCCGGCTCGAAGCGGCACGCTCGATCTTCAGTCGGCAACGGCTGGGTGGGTTCGCCTTTGATGTGGAGTTGTGTTATCTCGCCCGGCGGCTGGGATACACGGTCGCTGAGATTCCCGCATATGTGAGCGAAGCACACAGCTACAAGGTGAGCAAGGTCAACCTGGTCAAGGATCCGATCCGGATGTTCAGCGCGCTGCTGGATGTCCGAATCAATGCGATGCTGGGGCGGTATGGGAAGCGGTGAGATCGCAACACGGCAGGGCGAGATAAGCAAAGATGCTGCGCGGCCTGAGAAACTCAGGCCTGACGCAGCATCCACGAAAGCGCCAGTCAATCTCTCCTTTCCGGATGAAGCAGATGCTGGTCCGCGTAAACCCGACGTCGGACGCCCGCTCGCACTGCTGAGCTTTGACGTCGAGCAGTTTGACATTCCGACTGAGTACGGAATCCAGATCGACGTAGACCAGCAGTTCGAGATCGGGCGCGCCGGACTGGCAACCGTGCTCGAACTCCTTGATACCCACGAAGCCCCCGCAACCTTCTTCATCACCGCCGAGTTCGCACAGCGCTACACGCGGCTCGTGCGATCAGTTGTCGAACGCGGTCGCCACGAGATCGCCTCACACGGATACACACACGGCGATCTCGAAGAGGGACATCTCAAGCAATCACGCCAGGTGCTGCAAGACATTATCGGCCAGCGTGTGCGCGGCTTTCGTCGAGCCCGAATGGCGGAGACTGACACCTATGCCGTGGCCGCGGCGGGATACACGTACAACGCCAGCGAGAATCCAATCTGGCTTCCCGGCCGGTACAACCACTTCTTCAAACCTCGTAAGCCTTACGTGGTGAACACGTCCAGCGGCCCGCTGGTGCAAATTCCCGCGTCGGCCACTCCGCTGCTGCGGATTCCGCTCTTCTGGCTCGCGTTCAAGAACATGCCCGAGTGGGCAACGCGCCTGGCCAGCACCTGGGTTCTCAAGTCGGATAACGCGTTGAACACGTACTTTCACCCGTGGGAGTTCACTGACATCGGCGGCTACGAGCTGCCCAAGGTCGTGAAAAAGCTGGATGGCAAGCGCTTGGTGGCCAGATTGTCGCGCCACATCGCGTGGTTGAAGGAACGATCGGAACTCGCGACGTATAACACATTGGCGGAACGGGCGAAGCGGGGTCAATAGTGCAGGAGCGCGATGATGCACGGCGGAATGGCTCGATCGGTTGTGTGTGCAGTTGTGACGATGCTCTCGGCAATGCTGCTGGTTCCCACCGCCCGCGCCGGTGACAAGTCGCTCATCGCGGCCATTACCAACGGCGACGAGATGCGGTACACCTACACCGCTCGCAACGACGAGACCTCGGGCATCACCGGAAATCCCGGGCTGGGCGCTGCCTCGGTCTCCACCGAAACAGTCGGGCTGGTGATCCGCTGCAAGGCGGACACCACCGCTCTGCGGATTATCGAGGTCACATATGAGTCTTTCCGGCTCACGCTGGACTCCCCGGTCGGAAAACTGGATATCGACCTTGGCGGACCAGCTCCGGGAAGCGACGCCACGCCGCTGGCGCGCGAGATATACGCATCCATGCACGGCATCGTCGGGCTGACGCTGACGCTCAACACCGCCCCGGGATCTGGCGACATCACGTTGTTTCACGGCGGCGAAGCCCTGCTCAAATCCACCGGCATCGGATTGCTGCGCAGGTATCTGGAACGCGACTACTTCACCGCAACGTTTGGTCCAATCTTCCAGCTCAAGTCCAACAGCGCTGCCCCGCCGCCGGGGCAGGAATGGTGGATGCAGCGTCACATCTTCGCGCTGCCGCACGCAGGCAAGACATCGGTCTGGGAAACCCGAGTTGTCGAGACTGTGCTCGCGGATATCTCGACCATCAAGGGAAAGACTCGCGCCACAGGTAACCCCGAGGGTTCGGAGAAAGCTGCCGTCTTCTTCAAGAGCATCACCGGTGATGTGGTCTACAAGTGGGACATGTTCCGCTCGCGTCTGCTCTCCGCGACACGCACCGAGTCCGTCGCTAGCCGATTCACCACCAACTCGCTGCTTCGAGAGTCGGACGTCAAGACGACGTCCACGCTCGAGTTTGTGAAACCAATCCCCAAGCGCGCCGAACCCAGTTCGGAGCAACCCGCCTCCAAGCCAATCGCGCCGATCTCCGTTCCAGCGTCGGGCGGCGAAGCCCCGGGTGGGAAGCCCACGCCGTGACCGCACGGCAGCTAGATACATCCGACATGGACAAATCTGACGAGGTGATTTCAGAGCGGCTCATCGTCGGCTGCATGACCGGCACGAGCATGGACGGGCTGGATGCCGCGCTGGTGCGTGTGCAGGGGCGCGGGCTGGAGATGCGTGCGGAGTTCGTGCGCGGCATCAGCCGCGGGCTGGGCGAGCTCGGAATACGCCTGCGCCGGCTGGCGGATCAGGAGCCGATGGCCGCGGGCGAGATCGCGTGTCTCATGCGCGACTTTGCGCTCCTGCACGCCGAAGCGATTCACGGGCTGATCCGCGGCGAGCCATCGCCCGCACTCGTGAGCGTGCATGGCCAAACCGTGTTTCACGCTCCGCCGGTAAGCTGGCAGATGTTCAATCCAAGCGTGCTGGCACACGCAGTAGGTGCGCCTGTCGTCTCTGATCTGCGGGCCGCCGATCTGGCGGCGGGCGGGCAGGGAGCGCCGATCACGCCACTGGCGGATTGGATCTTGTTTCGATGCGAGCAGCCCACCGCCGTGGTGAATCTCGGCGGGTTCTGCAACGCAACGCTCCTGCCGGGTGCTGTCCCGGGCGCAACAGCGGATGCCATGACCCGCGCGATCGACTCGATCTCGGGATTCGACGTGTGCGCGTGCAATCATGTGCTCGACAGAATCGCTCGCCAGTGCCTTGGCTTGGCATATGACGCGGGCGGCGCGTCCGCGCTCTCCGGCACCGTCGATCAACTATCGCGAGATGAACTCGCAGCGGCTCTGGGCCTGCAGGCCCGGTCCGGCCGCTCGCTCGGCACCGGCGACGAAACCGGTCGCTGGATTGAAACGTGGCGAACCAAACTCTCGGGCAACGACATGGCAGCGACCGCGTGCGCCGCGATCGGGCACACCATCGCGGATCGTCTCCGTGATGTCAGCACGATTCTCGCCGCCGGTGGCGGCGCGTACAACGTGGCATTGCTTGGTGCCATCCGCGAAGGATCCGGCGCAGAACTCAAAACCACGTGCCAGCACGGTGTCCCGATCGAGTTTCGCGAAGCGGCCGAGATGGCGGTGCTTGGCGCGCTGTGCGCCGATCGCGTGCCGATCACGCTGCCGCGTGTGACCGGGGTCAACCATGGAAGAAACCCGGCACCGATTGCCGGAGTCTGGGCGGGTATCTCGCCCGAACTGGAACACTTCCCGTAAAACGAAACACGCCCGCGAGTCGTGGCGGGCGTGTCTCGATCCGATCCAAACCGCTAGAATCAGGGCCGCGCGAGTGCGGTCGAGTGACTTGATCTCGGTCAACAGCGGCCGCGATATTGATGAAGTGTTCGCAAGAAGCGAGAGTTCGGGGAAGGCCCGATGCATTCGCCGCCCCGTTCTGGTGGATGTCCTGCCTTGGTAACCACACCCATGAAACCGGATATTTCCATCCTCGATCCGATGCGCACGACTTCCGAGCACTTCGCGGCCGCCTGGGAAGCGTCGGGCGCGAAGGGCGGGTACATCGGTGGACTGGAGCGTTATCGCAAGCTGTATCGCACTCGCGCCACCGAGCAGAATGACCTGCGCGTTCAGACACCGACGATCGGGCGCATCCAGGAATCCGAGAGCTGCGAAGGGATCGTGCGGAAGTTCACAATCGGTCTCCAGGCCGCAGATGCGGGTGTGTACGACAAAGGCGCTCCGGGCGTGACCCTGGAAACCGAGTCGGTCATCATCCCCATGATCGGGAAGAAACGCGTGCGAACGCACACGCTCTGCGTATCAAGTCAGGTCGGCTGCGCGATGGGGTGCGGCTTCTGCCAGACGGCTCAGATGGGTCTGGTGCGGAATCTGACAGTGCGCGAGATTGTCGGTCAATGGTGGGCGGCGCGGTGGGATGTTGAGCAGGGAATGACGGATGATGTTGTGGCCGATGGCGAAGACCCAGGCGGTGCGCACGTTGTACAGAGCCAGTCACGGACCGGCTGCGACACCATTCGCAACCTGGTATTCATGGGCATGGGCGAGCCGATGGACAATCTGGACGCGGTGATTGGCGCGATCGAGGTGCTGACCGATCGCAACGGCCCGAATCTCCCGATGAGCAAGGTAACGATCTCCACGGTGGGGCGCGTAGACGGGCTCACGCGCCTGGCCCAGCAGGTACGAAAAACCGGGTGGCACGGTCTGAATCTCGCGGTCTCCCTCAACGCGCCCAATGACTCCATTCGCGAAACGATCATGCCCATCAACCGGCGCTACCCGATGGGCGAGCTTCGCGCGGCGATCGAGCAATGGCCGACCTTCAGCTCATCGAAGATCTGCTTCGAGTATGTGCTGATCCCGGGCGTGAACGATGCGCCAGAGCACGCCGTTCAGTTGGGCGATTACATGCTCGGACGCGGCGAGTGGGCGGGACGCGGCACACTTCCGGGGCTAGTGAACCTGATTCCGTACAACCCGCGCGAGCAATCCCCCTGGCCCGCGCCGGAGGAGACGCGGGTGGACGCGTTCCTCGGCTGGCTCACGGAGACCGGCGTGTACACGAAGCGCCGGCGAACCAAGGGCCGCGACCAGATGGCCGCGTGCGGGCAACTGGGAAATCTGGAGTTTCGACGCAAGCGCGTCGGCATGACGATCTCCGCCGCACGGAGTGAGTAACAAGTGGCACGGGCGTTCCCGTCCGTGTTCCCGGGTGGAGCGGTTCTCCGAGCCGCATTCAGGCCACTGCGGTCCCTCCACAGGTTGGCAAGCCCGTGCCACATCGGATCGGCGGCGTGCGCCGCTCGGCTCTGATTTGCTACCGTTCACCCGTGCTGATCCACCTCAACGGCCAACTCCTCCCACGAACCGAAGCTCGCATCGATCCCTTCGATCGCGGCTTCATCTTCGGCGAGGGTGTCTACGAAGGCCTGCGTTCCATTCCGTGGCACGATTCCACACGCATCGTCGGCCTCGG
>JBKJOD010000388.1:0-27021 GCA_046593245.1 Phycisphaerales bacterium | reverse complement strand
TGGAAATCTGCGCCGCAATCGCCAGCCGCGTGCCGGTGCTGGCGCGGCCGTTTATTTCATCGCGGCAGATGGAAGAGGAAGTGCGGACGCGCGGGCGCGAGGCGTTCCACATGTTTCGCGTGGATGGGGGCGAGGGTGCGCCGGGTGTGTTGATCTATGTGTCGCTGCTGGAGCGGCGGGTGTTGATCGTGGCGAGCGATGCGCTGGATGCGCAGTTGCCCAAGGGTGCGTTTGCTGCGGCGCGGGATGGGCTGGTGGGAGATATCAAAGCGGGGCGCGAGATCGGGGCATCGCTCAGTGGCGCGGTGGAGCGGTGTGCGGCGGCGATTGTTGCGGTGTGTCCGCACACGGGGGCGGAGCGGGCGAAGGGGCTTGCGAATACGGTGCGGCTCTTGGCGTGACTTTGATGGTTGTGACGCGGGAGTGACCCTCGCTTGCGCGTCGGGTTCGTTGGGGTCAGACTCGTGTTCGGCCCGCGACGGCGGCGAATGCGCCGTAGAGGGGGATGGCGCAGACGAAGCTGAGGACCATCATGCCGATGCCGGCGTACCAGCGTTCGAAGTCGAGGGTAATGGGCATGGAACCGAGCGCGGTGGCGACGGTTGCGCCGGCGACGAGGGCGAGGAGGCCGTAGCGGACGAGGGTGGCGAGGGCGAGGGCGGTGAGCGAAGAGAGAAGAACCGCCGAGCAGGCGAACACGGACCAGGACCACTCCTTGCCCTGCACCGGCGCGCTGAGAATCCAGATGCTTGACTGGATCGCGCCGAAGATGGTGAGCGCGATCCAGGTGCGGCGGACGACGAGCTTGACGAGTACGACGCCGACGAGCATGAGCATCGCGGTCTGCACGCCGGTGAGCACACACTGGGCCATGTGGCCGATGGCCTGGCGCGGGCCATCGAGGACGGAGACGCCCAGGCGCGGATCGATGAACGGGCGCGCGGGCGGAAGGCCGAGCCAGCCGGGGATGAGACGGTTGATGTAGATGATGCAGATTCCGGCCGCGCCGAGGCACGCGCCGACCAGCAGCGACTGGCCGACGAACGGATCGGTGAAGCGGCCCTGGATGAGCCGTGTCCAGGAGATGATGGACTCGGGCCAGAGGCGGCGGACGTAGGGCTCGACCGCGACATACAGCACCCAGACACCCAGCCCCGCGGCGATGGAGACGGCGAGCATCCAGCCGAGGTTGCCCAGTGGAACGGTGTCGTATCTCAACGTACCGGCCTGCAACACAAGCATCGCGAAGGACGCGGCGGCGATGACGATGGCGGCGCGGGTCGCGCCGGCGCGGTCGCCGCGCTTGGCGATTGTGTTGCGCCAGGCGAGGAAGACACCGCCGAGGATGGTGATGACGAGGACGAGTTGCGAGAGCCAGGTGACGGCTTGCTTCCACGGAGTCGGCGGCGTGCGGTAGTCGGTCTGGGCGTTGGGGAGTTTGGTTTCGACGGTGCGGAAGGCGACGAGCTTGTTGCCGAGGGTGGCGGCCTCGACGCGGATTTCGGTGTCCGGGCTTTCCGGGTACACGCCCGCCCACGCGAAGCGATCCTTTGCGAAGACCGGCGGCACACGCTCGGGCTCACGCGGCTTGTTCCTGAAAAGCTCAAAGTCCAGACCGGCGGCAGCGAAGAGCGCGGGCCAGTTGGGCGGGGGAACGGGCGGGCCGGCGACACCGGCGGGCAGGCCGGTGTTGGCGTCAATCTGCCAGTTGACGTGGCGATCAACCACGCCGATCTCGCGGAGCAGGCCGCGCGGGGAGAGACGGACGAGGATCATGCCCCCGACGTTTTCCGGCGGGTCGTTGAGCGAGATGCGGCCGGTGGGGCGGCGGGTGCCGAGGGGGTCGGGGCTCCAGCGATACCAGAAGTCGATGGGCGCGGGACGCTCGCGACGGAGGCGCTGCCAGCGATTCGCGCTGGTGTCGGTGCGCTCGATCTCGTCGATGAGGCCCTCGTAGAAGTTGAGGGCCCATGCTTCGTGGCCGCGCTCGCCGGTTTCGGTTTTCAGGTCGTAGCCAATGGTTCGCAGAGTTTCGCGAGCCTTCTCTGCGAGGACCTGCGGGGCCTTGTCGAGGGACGCGATCTGGATGAGCGATGTGCCCCGGGTGCCGAGGAAGATGGCGGTGGCGACGAAGACGGCGAAGATAAGGACGGCGATGACGGCGAAGCTGATCTGGATGCGGCCGCGGGTGCCGGCCATGGCGACCATGCTCGGCGAGGGCGTCTCACCGGCTTCGAGCGCTGAGGCGAGCGGATCACCGCCGGGAAGGAGCTTGGCGACCTGGCGCGCCGTGGCGGGGCGCGCGCCGGGATCGCGCTCGAGACATTTGAGGATGACTTCCTCGACGCGCGGCTTGATATCAGGCGCGACAATCGAGGGCGCGGGCGGGTCGCCCCTTTGCTGGAGAGAGAGAACATCCTCGTCGCCGGTTGATACATACGCGGCGCGGCCGGTGAAGAGCTCGAAGAGCAGCAGGCCGATTTGATAAATGTCGGAGCGGACGGTGGCTTCCACACCGTTGAGCGATTCGGGCGCGACATAGCCGGGCGTGCCAGCGGCGGATTTGAAGCCGCGGATCTCGCCGGGGGCGGCGAGGCCGAAGTCGGTGACTTTCACCTGGCCTTTGTCGTCGATGAGAATGTTGGACGGCTTGAGATCGCGATGCAGGATGCCCAGATCGTGGATGGCGGCGAGCCCGGCGCAGAGTTGCTGGGCGATCTGCTCGGCCTTGCGCTGCGGGAGGCGCCCGATGCGCGACTGGAGCGAGGAGAGGGTCTCGCCCTCGACGTATTCCATCGTCAGGAAGTGCTCGCCAAGATCCTCCCCGACGTCATACACGCGGCAGACATTCGGGTGTGAAACGGTGCGGGCGACGCGGACCTCTTCGAGGAAGCGATCGAGCCACTGCTTGTCGTTCGCGAGGCGCTTGGGGAGAAACTTGAGCGCGACGGGTTCGTTGAGTTTGAGATCATCGGCGCGATAGACCTCGCCCATGCCGCCGCGGGCGATGAGATCGACGATGCGGTAGCGCGCGGCGACCATCGAGCCGGGAGCGAAGCGGCCGCGGTCGATTTTGAGAGAGGAGCGAGAGGGGGAGGGCGCGCTGGGGGGTGTCATGCCGGAGGCGACCTGCGCGCCCTGACCAAAGGCGGTGTCGCCCAGGATCGGGCGGGTCTGGGCCCGTTTGACCTCCTGCTCGATGATGGCGGGATCGATGTCGGCGTGATGATGGAGAAGGGCGTGGACCTCGCGGATGAGATCGGCGTCGCCGCCTGCTTTGGTGGCGATGAACTCGGCGCGGGCCGCGTCGGGCTGCTCGAGGGACTCGAGGAAGATGGACTTGATCTGTTGGTAGCGGGCGGGGGTCATAGGAGAGTGGAGGAGTAGAGGGGTGGAGGAGTAGAGGGGAGGAGGAGAGTGATTGGTTCTCCTCTACCCCTCCACTCCTCTCCTCCCCCACTCCGCGATCAAGTCGTACTCAATGAGAATCGCAACAACACGACCGCGTGTTCACCCCTCCCCCTCCTCCGAGAGCCGCTTGCGGAGCCACGCTCGGGCCATGGTCCAGTCGCCTTCGACGGTGCGTTTGCTGACGCCGATTGCCTCTGCGACTTCCTCAACGGTCATGCCCGCGAGGAAGCGCATCTCGACGACCTTGGCCTGTCGCTCATCGAGTTCGGCGAGTTCGGCGAGGACTTTGTCCAGCCGCTCGACATCAACCTCGGACTCGTCGGTTGTCGAAGCTGGATCGGCGATGGGAGATGACGAGCCGGGGCCGCCATCAAGAGAGACGCGCTTCCAACCGCCCTCCGCGCCGGGTTCCGCGCCGCCTCCGCCGCGTTTGATGCGGTTGCGGCCGCGGGCGTGGTCGATGAGCAGTCGCCGCATTGCCTGCGCGGCGATGGCCATGAAGTGCGTGCGGCCCTTCCAGTCCACGCGCTCCTGCTCGATGAGCCGCAGATAGACCTCGTGGGCGAGCGCGGTCGGCTGGAGCGTGTGTCCGGCGTTCTCGCGCTTGAGATACGACGCGGCGAGGCGGCGGCAGTCGTCATAGACGAGTTCGAGGAGCTTGTCGGCGGCGGGCTTGCCCATGCCGCCGATCTTGCCCCCCACTGCACCCTCACCGCTACCGCCTCTGGGCGCGGTGTTCAAGAGGAGCTGGGTGGCTTCTTCCTTCGTTGGCTGGGGGTTGGGGTGCGGATTCTTGTCGGCGGATTCGGGCATCGACGGGGCTCCTCACAGGTGCAGGAGGGTAGGGTGGGGGCGAGAAGTGGGGCCTCACGCGGATACGCGGGGCTTGCGGAGGGGACTTGATCTTGGCATCGCATGAACGCCTCGGGGCGAGGAGACAGGGAGAGAAGCATTCTGTGCTTAATACCCAGCATTCCGGACGAGATGCCCGGGCTGTATTCGACGTCCCGGCACTTGTCCCCCCAATCTGATTCACGCGCGCTTCATCTGCGTGCCGCGATGCGTCCACACGCTACGGATGCCGCCCGCAAAGAATGAACAGGTGGGGTTTGGGGATAGATAGTGGGGGCATTACCAGGAGATTTCGCCCATGTCTATCCGCATGATCGCGTCCGTTCTTGCTCTTTCCGCACTCTCGTTGGGCGCGGGGGCCGCGGCCTCTCTGCCGACGCAGCCGGGCGATGGACGGCCGCCCGTGCCTGCCATCGAGAAGCCCATGAAGGGCGACCGGATGAAAATGCACGCTCCTTCGGCGGACATGCAGCAGTGCCTGACAATCTGCGGCGAGTGCGCCGCCGTCTGCGCCCAGACTTCCCACCACTGCCTGGGCCTCGGCGGTGATCACGCCTCGCAGAACCATCAGGTCCTGTTGCAGGACTGCACCTCGATCTGCGCCACGTCCGCCTGCTTCATGTGCCGCACCTCGCCACACTCCGCCGACGTCTGCCGCATGTGCGCCGACATCTGCACGAAGTGCGCTGCGGAGTGTGATCGCGTGGGCAAGGGCGACTCGATGATGACCAAGTGCGCCGAGACCTGCCGCAAGTGCGCTCAGTCCTGCGAGAAGATGGCCAGCACACCCGCCGCGGGCGCGCCCACCGAAGGTCGGTAAGAGCGAGGGGGGGAGGGCGGCCAGTAGAGTTGAGCTTCAATCCAGCGGATACGCAACAGCCCGGGCGAAATGACCGGGCTTTTTCTTTACCCGTGTCGCGCCTTCCCGATGGTTTCTTGTCACCTCTGCGTTCCACGCTGCGAGACTCAGTGCAACTCTGTGATTACAACGTCCGCATCCGTCCTGACGCGAAATGGGACATGCTGCGGGGCGGTGCCGGTGGGCGTCTTGAGTATTCTTTCGCTGCTGGCCTTGTGGGGGGGCAGCCGGAGGAACTGGCGACGTCGTGAATGCCCTGCTGTTTGCCTTCGCCTTCTCCCCCGTCCTCATGTTGAAGGCCACCAGCATCGCCTTTCTCTTCTGCAGACATGCAGCCCGACCGTCAGGGAGGGCTTCCGGCGGCCCCAACGCGACCAAGCCCTTCCTGACGGGCGGGCTGCATGTTTGGTTGGTAGACTGAACGCACCATGAACCCGCACCCTCGAATCCGCAAGACGATCAAGTGGGGCGGGGCGGTGGTGACGGTGTTGCTGGTGGTGGTGTGGATCGGGAGCGGATGGTGGGGCGCGAAATGGAATATTCCCGGCCTCAGCGCGGGAGGTCTGTCCAACGGCTCTTTGTGCGTCGAGTCCCAAGGGGTGAGCGAAAAGCACGCATACTTCAGTTATGGTCGCGTGCCATTCGGCTGGCGGGTCAAGTGGGCGATGAATGGGCGGGGCGTTGCTTGGGTTGACATTTTTCCTCTTTGGCCAGTCTGTGTGATTGCGATGGCGACGACAGCGACCGCATGGCGCCTTGACATCTTGGCGCGCCGCCGCGCTCGGTTGAATCTGTGCCCGAAGTGCGGCTACGACCGCACCGGCCTCGCACGCGGCGCGGTCTGTCCGGAGTGTGGCGCGGATTCGTCCGGCTCGCATGCGGAGTGAATCCCACGCGCGCCGGCTTGCCCGGGCGGCAGCGCGGCTGCTCCGGCCCGCGTCACGGATGCGACACCCAACATCTCAGTCGCGCCAGCCATGACCTCGGTCGCGGCAGCCGGGCTCTGGGGTGCGGGGACCGACGCGCTGGTTGCGTCGGCCGAGACCTCGGCTGCGGCGGCCGGGGCCTGTTGCGCTCCGGATTCCGTGCCATCCGGGGCGATCGGGCGGGTGGGCCGCGTGCTTTTTATGGGCTGCAAGTCTTTGCAAAGCATGGTGTTACAGCAATCCGTCAGCGCAAGGCCATGGCGTGGTCAAGTTGGCGTATCGGCGGTTCGATAATCCATGCGGTTCGCACAGGAGCACCGTCATGGCCGAGCTTCCCACCACGCAATCCGAGCTGCTCGAGTTCTTCACGGCGCACACGTCGCGCTGGGAGGCGAGCGCGATGCAGATCGGCGCGAGTCCCGCGCTGGTGGCCGCGTTCGCGGAGCGCGCGGCGGCGGCGCGGACCGCCGTGGAGGCCGCGGAGTCAGCCCGGATCGCGGCCCGCGCGGCGACACTGGACGCCGAGACCGCGCTGGCGCGGGCTCGTGGCGATGCGGCCGATCTCATCAAGACGATTCGCGCCTTCGCGCAGAGCACCAGCAATCCGGGCGTCTACTCGATCGCGGGGATCTCCCCGCCCGCGTCGCGCGCGCCCGCGCCGCGCCCCAGCACGCCGACGAATCTTTCCAGCACGCTCGCCTCGGGCGGCGCGCTGACGCTGTACTGGAACGCGAAGAACCCGCGCGGCGGGACCGTGACCTACACCATCGCGCGCAAACTTCCGGGGGACGCCGCGTTCACGATCATCGCCAGCACCGGCGGCAGCACCGCGGCCAACGGACGCCCGAGCGGGCACCGCGGGCCGAAGCGATGGACCGACCGAACACTCCCCGTGAACTGCAACGGCGTGCAATACACCATCACCGGCGTGCGCGGCGATATCAGCGGGGAGACGAGCGAACGACTGACGGTGACGTTTGGCGTGGTGGCGAGCAACGGGCGCGGCGCTCACGCAAGTACGCGGATGGATGCGGGCGTGCAGATGGCGGCGTGAGAAAGCGGCCGCGAAGATGCGGGCTCGTCAGGCCGCGCCGTAGACGGGGATGAGGCCGCCCCGGGTGGCGGTGTTTTCTGGGCTGGCGAGGAAGGCGATGGTGGCGGCGACCTGCTCGACCTTGGGCCACTTGGTGAAGTCAGCGTCGGGCATGGCGGCGCGGTTGGCGTGGGTGTCCATGATGGAGGGGAGGACGGCGTTGACCAAGATACCGCGTGCGACGACTTCTTCGGCGAGAGCTTGCGTGATGGCGGCGACGGCGGACTTGCTGGCGGTGTAGGGGACCATGTTCGCGCCGGTGCGGGGCTCCAAGGCGCGGCGGGCGGAGACGTTGACGATGCGGCCGCCGATCAATGGCGTAGCGGCTCCGGTGCTCTGCGTGGCGGACCCAGAGCGGTCCACCACGGCACCTCCGTTGGTCGTCATGCGCTTCACGGCCTCACGGCAGCAGAGGAAACAGGTGAGGGCGTTTTGCTGCATCATGGAGACGAAGGCCTGCTTGGTGACGGTCTCGATCGCGCCGTACGCGAAGCCGCCGGCGATGTGGATGCTCGACCAGAGCGGGGCGTTGATGGAGTTGTAGAAATTCTCGACCGAGGGCTCATCGGTGAGGTCAATACCGATGGTGATCTTGACGCGGTCGTGGCTGGTGAAGGGGAACCGTTTGAGTTCCTCTTCCTTGTGGCAGGGGATGTGGCAGGTGTGGCCCTGCTCGAGGATCGCGGCGACGACGGCGGAGCCGAGGGCGCCGGTGCCGCCGGTGATGATGGAGTGGAGAGGAGTGGGTGGCATGGGGGATTGTTGGATGCGGGAGGCGGGTTTCGGGTTTCGGGGGTCGGGGGAAGGCAGAGGTGGCAAGGCAACTCTACACGAGACCCGAATACCGAAACCCGAGACCCGTTCCTACTATTCGTCATGCCTATTTACGAGTATGTCAGCGAGAAGGATGGGGAGAAGATCGAGCTGCTGCGGCCGATGTCGCAGGCGGATGCTCCGGTGGAGGATCCGGCGGGGAAGGGGCGGGTGTTCAAGCGGGTGGCTTCGACGTTTGCGGCGCAGGGGGTTGCGGTTAGCGTGAGTGGCGGTGGTGGTCATGTGCATACCGGTATGTGCGGGTGTGGTAAGCGGCCGGGGACGTGTGGAGGGTGACGCGTGCGGAGTTCTAAGGGCGGAGTGCGGAGCTTTCGCTCGGCACTCGGCACTCAGCACTCGCTCCTGCTGCCGCTGGCACGCGGTTTGAGTTCTCTCCCGTGTGCAACACTCCGCCCCCCCACTGCAACTTGATGATTCCTTTGAATCGACCATCGACGCGGCGGCCGCGCTGACGCGGGGATTGCCGCGGGATCAGGCGCTTGGGCTGCGGCTGATGGCTCTGGCACGGACGGCGGCGGGGATGCACATGGGGCAGACGGCGCTGGGCCGAATGGGGGACGATCGCGCACAAACCGATCACACAGCGCAGGAGCGAGCGGCGACCCCGCAGCTTCTGCGCTCACAAGCGATGGGACTGGTGGAACTGATGCGATCACATTCGTCCGGCTCGGAGAGCCGGACCACTCCCCCCCCGCGCGGAGCGCTGTCATGAACTACGGATACAACCTTGGCGCCTCGGGCGTGCTCACGGCGATGCACCGGCAGGATGTGGCGAGCAACAATCTGGCGAACATGCAGACGGTTGGCTTCAAGCCGGATGTCGCGTTCACGATTCCGCGGGAGGCGGCGCGGAAGGAGGATGGGCTGTACAACCTGCCCTCCAACGTGCTGCTGGAGCGGCTGGGTGGGGGTGTGTTGCTGGCGCCGTGCCGGACGAGCTTCAAGCAGGGGACGATCACACCCTCGGCGAATCCGTTTGATGTGGCGATCGAGGGGGATGGGTTTCTGACGGTTTCCGGCGGTGGAACGGGCGGGGCTGCTGGGGACCAACTGCGGCTGACGCGTGATGGGCGGATGACGCTGAACACGCGCGGCGAGCTGGTGACGGTGGCGGATGGGCATCGCGTGCTGGACACCACCGGGCGACCGATCACGCTGAATCCTGGGATGGATGTGGTGATCGACGGCGACGGGGCCATCCGGCAGGGCGGGCAGCAGGTGGCGGCGCTGGGGTTTGTGGATGTGCCCAAACAACTGCGCGGCGGGACAGGAATGCACAAGGTTGGCGACAATCTGTTCGCGCTCAGTGCCGCCACGGCGAACTCGACCGTCCCCGCGACCGGCAACATTCGGCAGCGGGCGAT
Organism: Phycisphaerales bacterium; assembly: GCA_046593245.1. Classification (GTDB taxonomy): domain Bacteria; phylum Planctomycetota; class Phycisphaerae; order Phycisphaerales; family UBA1924; genus UBA4658. The sequence continues at coordinate 17,682 of JBKJOD010000388.1, read as the reverse complement.
CGAGGAATCCGGATCCGACCCGATCAAGGCGATGATGGCGGTGCAGAGCGCCGCGAACGATGTCGGCACGACGGCGAAGATCATGCAGATCCATGATGATCTGATGAATCGGGCGATCAACACGCTTGGGCGCGTGTCGGCGTAAGCGGGAACGGAGAGGGGCGGAGAGGGTGGGTAACAGGGAGGGGGTACGGCCAGTGCTTGCGCAGAAGCTGCGCGATAGCGCGGCCTCGGTTGGGCGAGCGAACAAGACGTCTCAGCGGAGCGACCAGTACCTATCGGCGTGCCGCGCTGGCACGCGGCGTGCGTTTATGAACCCTGTTCGCGCTCGTCGCGCAAGTTCTGCGTTCGCCGTCTCTCCATCCGAAATCGCATATCCCCCAATCCGACACCACCTATGGCCATCATCGCAATGCAGTCCGCCGCGTCCGCCCTCTCGGCCCTCAACACCGCGATGGACGTGACGTCCAACAACCTGGCGAACATGAACACGGCGGGGTTCAAGGCGAGCCGCGCGAACTTTCAGGACCTGATGTACATCGAGCAGCAGACGCCCGGTGTGCGGAACGCGAACAACGATCAGCGGCCGATCGGGCTGTATGTCGGACTGGGCACGAAGATCTCGGGGACGCAACTGGACATGAAGCCGGGCCCGCCGGTGCAGACGGGCAACGCATTGGATCTGATGATCGACGGCAATGGGTTTTTCCGTGTGAGTCTGCCCGCGGGGCAGGGGACGTACGGATACACGCGGGCGGGGCAGTTCACGCTGAACTCCGACGGCGAGGTGGTGCTGGCGACGGATGTGGGGCGCAAGCTGGACCCCGCGATCCAGATCACCGGGTTGTACACGAGCATCAGCGTGAACAACGACGGCGAGGTGCTCGTGCAGCGACCCAATACGCCGGACCCGGAAAGCGCGGGCCGCATCAAGCTGACCAACTTCGTGAATCCCACGGGGCTTAAGAGCATCGGCGAGAACTTGTACGTTGAAACTGGCGCGAGTGGCCCCGCGATTGAAGGCCAGCCGAGCGATGAGGGCTTCGGGCAGCTCAAGTCCGGGGCGTATGAGAACTCCAACGTCGATCCGACGACCGAGCTGGTCAACCTGATCCGTGTGCAGCGATCGTTTGAGATGAACTCCAACTCCATCCGCGCGGCGGATCAGGCACTGCAGACGATCGCGCAGCTGCACCGGTAGGAAGTGACCGAGTGAGCGAGTGACGGAGTGACGGAGCGGGAAAGACGAATGGCAGGAGGCCCAGGCATGAACGGATGGACGCGGCGAATCGTGGGCTGGGGCGGCTGGGGCGCGGTGCTGGTGGCGGCATCGGCCGCCGGGCGGGCGATCGCGGATGTCAGCGTCACGCTGCGGAGCAACGCAACGATTCAGATTGGTGCGGAGGATGCGAAGAACGGCCGGCGGGCGGTGACCATCTCGGACATCGCGCTGATTGATCCGCCGACGACCGAAGAAGCGGCCAAACTGGCCGACATCGTGGTGGTTTCAGCGGGAACGGCATCGACGGCGAGCACGGTGAGCGTGGCCGAGGTGCGGGCCGCGATGGACGCGGCGAAGGTTCCCTGGGGGCGCACCTCGCTGCGCGGCTCGAGTTGTGCACTCACGTTTTCCGGAGCGGTCGGGCTGGTAGGCAAAAATGTTACTGGAACACCTGGGCCCGCGGCGCGGCTTGGGCTGACGCAGACGATGCCGCAGATGGTGGATGTTGGGGAGAACGGGGCGGAGACGATCCGTCAGGCGGTGTGCGTGCGGTTGCTGGATCTGTACAGCGTTGAGCCGACCGATCTGCGGCTGGCGTTTGACGCGGCGGACGAGGAGTTTCTCGCGCAGCCGGTGGTGCAGGTGAGCGCGGATCGGCGCGTGGATGTGCAGCCGGGCGCCAGCGGCGGATCGGTGCGGACGCCGCTGAGCATCGCGGTGTACGAGGGAGATCGGATCGTCGCCACCCGTGTGATCGCGGTGCAGGCACTCATCAATCGAACGGTGGTGACCGCTCGGGCACCGATCACCCGGGGGCAGATGATTACCAGCGACGCTGTGGAAGTCGGGCAGCAGTGGATGGGTCCGAATGCCAAGGTGCCGATCCTGACCGACGCCGCGGTGGGTCAGGTCGCATCGCGCGGGATACTCGCGGGAGCCGTGCTGACGGCGACGGATGTGACCGCGCCGGTGGTCTGCAAGCGTGGCGATACTGTGTGGGTGCATGCGCTCAGCGGGCCTCTGACGGTGAAGGCGAAATGCCGCGCTCAGGGCACGGCCCGGGATGGGGAGATGGTGCAACTGAAGATGGACGGCTCAAACCGCGTGTTTTCCGCCCGGATGTCCGGTGTCGGGCGGGCAGTGATGCTCACCGATGCGGAGCCACCAGAGCGGGATACGGCTGTTGGCACGGACGAGAACACACCCGGATCTACCGCTCCCAAAGGGGTTAGCGCGAATCGCCCGCGCCGCACACACTGATTGCAAGGAATCGTGACCATGAACAAGGATCATCCCATGTCGCGGCCGATCGGGTGCCTGGTTTCGGCACTCGGCTCGCTGCTGCTCTCCTGCTGCGGCGGCGGTGCGTTGGCACAGAACCTCGTGATGCCCGGACCGGTGCCGGTAAGCGTGCCGAATGCGGCAACGCCGACGACGCCGGGGCAGAACCCGGCGGATGCCCCCCCCACTCCGCCTTCCAGGCCGGGGACAACACCGTCGCAAGGATCGCCGCAAACGCTCGGCACGGCGGGATATACCAGTGGAGTGGCGGTCTCCGATCAGTTGCAGGGGGTGAGCTTGTTCGTGGTCTCGGCCCCGCCGCCGAAGAAGTACGCCAAGCACGATGTGATCGAGGTCATCATCAATGAGTCCAGCGCGGAGAGCTTCTCGCAGACGACGGACTACAAGAAGGATTACTCGCTGAGAGCGGAACTCTCCAAGTTTCCTTCGCTGACATCGCTCTTTGAGGACTTGGCGCTCCGTGAGGGAATCGGCTCGGTGAAGCCGGCGCTCGGGGTGACACAGAACAAACAAACCAAGGGCACGGGCAAGTTTGATCGCAAAGACCAGGTGACAGCGAAAATCTCGGCCTTTGTGATCGACGTGAAACCCAACGGCAATCTGGTTGTGGAAGCCCGGGAGTCGCGGAGTTCGGACAAGGAAGTGACGACCATGGTGCTCTCGGGCACCTGCCGCGCGGAGGACATCACCAAGAACAACACCATTCAGTCCGCGCAGCTGGCGGACCTGACGATTCGCATTGAGCACGAGGGCAATGTGAAGGAATCCGGGGAGAAGGGGTTTATTCCCCGGATTCTGGAGGCGGTGTTCAACTTCTGATCCACCGAGGCGAGCTGCGGCATATCCGTTGCGTGGAGACGCATGACTACTTGCAGGATGCACACGATGGCCCGATGCTTCTTCCTAATTCTGGCACAGTTTGCGCTCGCAAGCGCATGTTTGGCGCAGGTGAGCGCGAACACGGGTGGCAACGCTGCGCGCAGCGGCATCGCGGCAAACGCCCCCGCGGCACTCGCGCCCGTTTCCGGCACGCTGCTGCGCCCACGCCGCGAAAATCCGGTGGTCAGCATTCAAGAGTTTGTCCGCCTGGAAGGGCAGATGACCAACACGCTGCGAGGTATCGGCATCGTGACCGGCCTGAACGGGAGCGGCGATAGCGGTGCGGAGCTGGTCCTGGCGCGCCCGCTGGCCAAGGTGTATGAGAACAGCGGCAACCCGCTGCCGGAACTGAAGGACCTTGCCAAGAGCAAGTCCGCGGCAATCGTGACGCTCTCGGTGACGGTTCCCGAGGGCGGGGGACGCGAGGGGGACCAGTACGATGTGTTCGTGCAGGTTTCGCACAGCGCGAAGAGCTTGAAGGGCGGAACGCTGATCATCAGCCCGCTGCTGGGGCCAACGCCCCGCTCGCCGATGTTTGCGATGGCGGCCGGACCGATCGTGATCGAGGACATGGAAACGCCGACGACTGGGCGCATCCGCGGGGGAGCGACGCTGTATCGAGACATTCGACCGGCGCGGCTGGGAGACTCGTTCAATTTGGTGCTGCGTCCGCACTTTCGCTCGTACCAGATGGCCAGGACGATCGCCGCGGAAATCAATGATCTGAACGCGAATCTGGAGTCGTCGGATGAGGCGAGCGAGATCATCGCGACGGCGATCGACGAGACGATGATCCATGTGTCCATCCCCAAGCAGGAACGCGTAAACGCAACGAGCTTCATGGCGAATGTCATGGGCAAGAAGTTCAGCCCGTCTCTGATCGATCTGCCAGCGATGGTGGTGGTGAATGAACGGACGGGAACAATCATTGTGACCGGAGACGTTGAGATTTCCGCGGTGACTGTGGGCAATGACAAGCTCGTCATCACGACCACGACCCCGGCGCCCACACCTTCAGCACAAGATCCGCTGGTGACGCGGCAGAACTGGACGGAGTTTGGGACGGGTGGAACCAACGCTGATCGGGCACGCATTCAGGACTTGCTGGAAGCGTTCAAGCAACTGAATGTGCCCGTGAAAGAACAGATACAGATTCTCGCTCAGATCGATCAGGCCGGACGCCTGCACGCACGTTTCGTTCGGGAGTAGTTCCGCGCGACTCGTAGTTGACACACACCATGGACTCCATCGGATTTACAACTCTTCTGGATCGCTCGACTGCGGACCGCAGTCCGCTGCCGCAAAGCCGCGAGAGCGTCGCACGCGCGGGGTTTGCCTCGGTGCTGGGACGCATGGGCAAAGTCGCAAGCGAAGCGCCGGGGCAGCTCGCGCATCGCACCGCGGAGAGCTTTGTCTCCATGACATTCGTGCAGCCACTTCTGAAAGAGCTTCGATCGAGCAACCACACGGCGGCTCCCTTCGCTCCGACAGAGGGAGAAAAACAGTTTCAAGGGTTGATGGACGCCCAGCTCGCGCAGCGGATCGTGAGCACGGCCCAGTTTCCGCTGGTGGACAGGATCGCATCGGACATTCTCAATAAATCCCGACGAGCGGCCGGCGGTGCGGATGCCGCCAGCCCACCCCGTCAGGAAGATTTCACATCCGCGGCGGAGGAAGCATGAAACCGCTGATGAAACCGGCCGCGCCGTCAACTCTGACTCCGTACGAGCAACTCGACGCGGTGCTGCGACAACTGGTGATCGAGCATGAGAAACTGCTGACACAGGCGGGGCAGCATCGGCGGGCGATCGCGCAGGCGGATGCCGCCGCGCTCGGCGCGAGCATGGAAGCACAGCAGGTGCTCGCGCAGCGGATCGTGGTGTTGGAGCGGCAGCGGCAGGAAGTCGTCGCGACGCTGACTCGGACGGACCCGAAGAGCGTTCGCTTCGTGGACGTCGCGGCGCGGGCTCCGGAGCCGATGCGGTCGCGGCTCACGGGCGTTGTGAAGACCCTGCGCGAGGTGCTGAACGCGTTGCACCAGGAGCACATCGCGCTGCGGCAGGCGGCGGAAACGCTCTCAATGCACATGGAGGGGTTGCTGCGGCAGGTCTGCCGCGGAATCTCACACACGGGAACGTACGCGCGGCGCGGGGCGATGGATACATCGGTGCAGGTGGTGTCGTCGATGGATGTCCGGAGTTAGGTTGGCACACGGTTCGCGGAGAAGCGGATATGAGTCTTACCAGTTCACTCGCCATAGGACGCTCCGCGCTGAACGCAAGTCAGCTTGCGATTCAGGTGACGGGCAACAACTTTGCCAACGCTTCGACGCCGGGATACTCGCGGCAGGTGGTGTCGCTGATTCCCAGCGGCGAGCAGAGCTATGGCAACTACTTCCTCGGTCGCGGCGTAGGCGTGAACGGAATTCTGCGCCGGGTGGACAACGGGCTGCAGTCGCGGCTGTGGAACGGTTATTCGCAGGAGGCCGCATCGAACGCTTCGCAGCAGTTTCTCAGTGGACTGGAGTCGGTCACCAGGGCTCTGGACAACGATAATCTCTCGCATGGATTTGATCAGTTTTTCAGGGCGTGGAGCGATCTGGCGAACAGCCCGAATCGCGATGGGTCTCGTGCCCTGGTCGTCTCGCAAGGCAGGTCGCTGGCGGGGCAGATCAAGGACATGCGTTCGCAACTGCTGAACACGCGCAGCCAGCTTGATACAACGACGACGGACGCGGTCACGCAGGCGAACAACCTGCTGGATCAGATCGCCAGTGTGAATCAGCAGATCGTCACCAGCGAAGGCGGGGGAGGCACGGCCAACTCGCTGCGCGACCAGCGCGATGAGCTGGTCACGCAACTCTCCGCACTGCTGGATGTGAGCGTCCACGAAGATCCGTCCGGCGGATACAACGTGCTTGTGGGTTCGGTTCCGGTGGTGCTGGGAACGCAATCTCGCGGGCTGCGGGTGGATCGGGCGACCAACGGCACATCCACGGATCTGACTGTTCATGTCGGGCAAGACGGGACGCAACTGAGTATCACCGGGGGCGTGGTGGGCGGGCTGCTCGCTCAGCGCGATGGAAGACTGCAAGCGACGCTCGACAAGCTCGATAGCGTTGCATCTCAGCTTATTTTCCAGGTCAACAGGATCCACTCCCAGGGATACGGCTCAACGCCGCTGCAGAGCGTGACGGGCACGCAGGTGGTGCCGACGGCGGACACGACACGGGCATTCAACGATCCGGCGAACGCGACGTTCAGCGGGCTTCCGTTTCACGCGAACAACGGCGGATTCCTAATCACCGTCAAAAACACACTCACGGGCGCATCCGAGACCAAGCGCATCAATATTGATCTGGACGGCATTACCAGCACCGGTACGCCGGGCACCGCCGATGACACCTCGCTCGCCTCGCTCACAGCATCGCTGAACGGCGTCACGAATCTCTCCGCCACGATCAATCCGAACGGCACGCTCTCGATCAACGCCGCGACGGGGTACTCCGTCTCCTTCGCGGAAGACAGTTCCGGCATACTCGCCGTGCTGGGGGTGAACAGCTACTTCACGGGGCACGATGCGACGGACATTGATGTGCGGGCCGAACTGCAATCCACGCCTGGGCTGCTGTCGACCGGTGCGGTGAACAACGGACAGTCGGTGGACAACAGCACCGCGCTGGTGATCGCCGCGCTGCACACCAAGCCGAACGATTTTTTCGGCGGGCAATCCATCTCGTCCGCGTGGCGCGACGCGGCCCAGCAGGTCGGTGCCGATGCGCAGGCCGCCTCGTCGCAGGCCAACTCCGCCTCACTGGTGCGGCAGAACCTTGAAGCGCAGCGTTCGGCGATCAGCGGGGTGAGCGTGGATGAGGAGTCCATCAACCTGCTGAACTACCAACGCCAGTACCAGGGCGCGGCCCGCTTCATCACCGTTGTAGACGAGATGACCCAGACACTGCTCGGACTGATCAACTAACACGCGAGAAGGCCATGTCATCAATACCCGCCAATCTCAGCCGCGTGCCCAATCTGCTTAGCAGCCAGTTGCTGCTCTCGTCGATCAATCGAACGAACGTGGACCTGCTGACCATCCAGCAGCAGCTCTCATCGGGCAAGCGTGTGACGCGGTATTCGGATGATCCGATCGCGGCGGGCTCGATCAGCGTGCTGCAGCAGCGACTGGCGCACGGCGCGCAGGTGCGGAACAACCTCACACTAGCGCAGAACAATCTTGACTTCGCGGATTCGTCGCTCGGGGATGCCACCACGCTGGTGCATCAGGCGAAAGACATTGCCTCGAGTCAGATCGGCGTGACCTCGGATGCGACCACGCGCAGGACAGAGGCCGTTGTCATTGACGGCTTGCTGAGCTCGCTGTATCAACTGGCCAACCGGCAAACCAACGGGCTGTATGTGTTCGGCGGTTCAACGGCGACCAGCCCGCCGGTGGTCGAGGCCCACGGTGGATATCGCTACGTCGGGCGCGGCACCGGCTTGCTGGCGCAGCTCGGATCCGCGAGCGATGTGCCAATCACCATCGGTGGAGACAACGCTATCGGTGCCTCCTCCGCGCGGCTCAAGGGAACGGCAGATCTGAATCCATCGCTCACGGGCCTGACGCGACTCGCGGAGGTCGCTGGCGGACGTGCGCTGGGCATTTCCAAAGGCACGGTGCAGTTTTCGTTCAACGGAGGCCCGACCGCCACCGTTGATCTTTCGCGCGCGGACACCGTGCGTGATGTGCAGAACGCGCTGACGAGCGCGATACAGCAGTATGAAACAGACAACTCGGTCACGATTCTCGGCGCGGGCGGAGTCTCGGTCTCCGGCGGGGCGATTTCCATCAACGTGGTTGGCGGTGTACCCAATCCGCCGCTGACGTTCACGGATATCGGTACCGGAAAAACAGCGGCCGACCTGGGGCTCAGCCAATCCACGTTCACCGCCTCCGCACCGATTGGCAAAGACCTGAACCCCAAGTTGAATCTGCTCACGCCGCTCTCGGCACTCACCGGCGTCACCACGCCGCTGGGAACCGTTCGCTTTCGCTTCTCATCCTCGGCGGGTTCGGAGATCACGGATGTGGACTTGTCGTCGGCGCAGTCGATCGACGATGTTCGCAATCTTATCGAAACCCAGGTGCAGGGGGTTCGCGTGCAGGTCAACTCCGCGGGCAACGGGATCGACATCTTCAATGAGGTCGCCGGACCCTCGCTCTCGATTGAGCCGACCGGTACCACGCCGGATACCGCCACTCAGCTGGGTATCCGCTCGCTCGGGCTGAGCACGCGAGCCGCGGACTTCAACGACGGGCGCGGCGTCCGCATCGTGGACGGGCGCACGGACCCGATCACGGGAACCAGCACCCGCGCGCTCAACACCGACCTGCGCATCACGCTGGGCAACGGCCAGGCGTTTGATGTGGATTTCCGGCCTCAGGACTTGACGGACACCCAGTCGATCATCGCGCGGATCAACTCGGAGTTTTCGTCGGCGGTGGGGCAGCCGCCGATCAACGCCTCAGCGCCAGCTCTCACGGCAACTGATTTTATCGCGGGCCTCTCCACGAGTGGAAACGGCCTGACGCTGACCCAGAACCTGGGTGGCACGCCAACGGCCATCCGAGTGGAAAAGCTCAACAACTCGCCTGCGATCGAGGATTTAGGGCTCTCCGCAGGCACATACAACACCAGCAGCGCAACATTTACCGCGCAAGATCCTGCATCCATCAGCGTGGACAACATCTTCACGGCACTGTTCCGCCTGCGAGATGCCCTCCGGGCCGACAGTTCCAGTGGCATCACGCTTGCTGGTAGCAAACTGGACGATCAGGTGGATCGTCTCTCGGAGTCGCGTGCTCTGGTTGGCGTGTATGCCAATCGGGTGCAATCGGCAACAAATCGCCAGGCTGAAGAGGAGACGACCAACACATCCGTGCTCTCGCAGCTTCAGGATGTGGACTACTCGGAAGCGTCGATCCGGTTCTCGCTTCTTCGGACGCAGCTGCAGGCCGCTCTACAGGCCGGTGCCAGCTCGCAGAATCTCACGCTGCTCTCCTTCCTGCGCTAACGCGCTGGCAAGGGCGAATCACAGGAACCGACCCGAACATGGCCGCGGGTTGGAGACGACAGGATGTCGGGCCGGCGTGTGCCGGCTGCGATCCGGGAAATGGACAGGCCAAGTTGGAGCGCACCCATGAACGTGCGGACCACGAGGTTCGGGAACGTAGACATCGCGGACGATCGCGTCATCACGTTTCCCAAGGGCTTGCTGGGTTTCAGCGAGCACAAGAAATACTGCCTGCTCGAGCCCGCGGATGATTCCGCGTTCTTCTGGTTGCAGTCCATCGACGACCCATCACTGGCGTTCGTCGTGACCGATCCGTCGTTCTTCGTGCCCGACTACTCCGTGCCCATCCGGGCGGAGCAGATGGGCGAGCTGGGGCTGCCCCGGCTGGAGGATGCGCAGGTCTTCGTCATCGTCAACAAGGTGGACCAGGTCCTGACGGGCAACCTGCAGGGGCCACTGGTCATCAACACGCTCTCTCGCAGCGGCGAGCAGTTTGTGCTCGCGGAGAAGCGCTGGAACACGCGCCATCCGCTGGTCACGCTGGGCGCGAAGCAGCAACAGCCCGTGCAGCGGGCCATCAGCGCCTGAATCGCACGCACGATCTACACACCAACTACCGACCCCTATCAGACGTTCGGTCATGGAAGACCACAAGGACCGCGCCGGCCCGCATATTTCCCACTTCGACGTGGGCGGCGCGCACGAGGAAGGAGCCTCACATGCTGGTCCTCAGCAGGCAACGAGACGAGACGATCATGATCGGTGACGACATCGAGATCACGATCGTTGACATACGCGGCGACAAGGTACGCCTGGGCATCACGGCCCCGACGCGGATCGCCGTACACCGCAAAGAGGTGTACGAGGCGATCAAGGCCGAGAATCAGCGGGCGAGCCAGATCACCGGCTCGGACCTGTCGCAGCTTCCCTCTCCCGGGCCGATGAAACGCCCGAGGACGGCGGGAATTATTCCTTCCGCACGCATCGGCCCGCTCTCAAGCGGACAGATCAAGCCGGGCGACGCCAAGACCGCGTAGCCCCCCACTCACCTCTTCAACCCGGGCGTGCGTTTGCCGCCCATCAAGACCAACAACAGCAAACGCTCGTAGCACACACAGGACCGGACCAGCACAGGCGATTCGTAGGAACACGACGATCGCGGTCCGATCAAACGCACCCGCCCGATAGCCCGGCGCCAATCACGGAGGATTGCCATGGCTCGCATCAACTCGAATGTCCCCAGTCTGATCGCCCGCGCCAACCTGAGTCAGGCCAACACCGACCTGCAGACGCGCCTGCAGCGCCTCTCCACAGGCCTGCGCATCAACCGCGGAGCGGACGACCCCGCCGGGTTGATCATCAGCGAGCGCCTGCGCTCGGAGATCTCAGGACTGAACACCGCCGTCTCGAACTCCAACCGGGCCTCCTCGGTCATCTCCACCACGGAGGGTGCGCTCGCGGAAGTCTCCAACTTGCTCAGTTCCATCAAGGGGCTGATCGTTGAGGCCGCCAACACCGGGGCCGTTTCCGACGAGGAACGCAAGGCCAATCAGGTGCAGATCGACTCTGCCATCGACTCGATCACCCGCATCAGCAACTCCACGAGCTTCGCGGGGTTGAAGCTGCTCAACGGCTCGCTGGATTACACCCTTTCGGGCGTGCAGTCCAGCAGTCTGGGCAAGGTCGCCGTGACCAGCGCGAACTTCTCCGGCTCCTCGAATGTGCGCGTTGATGTGCAAACCATCAACTCGGCTCAGAACGCCAACATCTTCCTCTCGGCCTCCACAGGCAGATTCCTTTCGGCGACCCGCTTCACCGTCGGCGGCGTGAGCGGCGTGCAGGAGATTGCCATCGCCTCTGGCACCACACTCTCCGCGGTGGCCGCGGCCGTGAACACCTTCAAGGGTGCTACGGGTGTCTCCGCGTCGCTCATCAACGCCTCGAATCAGAACTCCGGCCTTCGCTTCAGCTCAACGGGCTATGGCACGAAGCAGTTCGTCTCCGTGGATCGCGTGGACAATCAAGCCGCAGGGAACTGGTTCCACACCTACAAGGTTCCCGACACCCTCAACCTGGGAACGATCTCGCTGGCGACCTTCCAAGCCGGTGGCAATCTGGTGGCCACCGGACGCGACAAGGGACGCGATGTCGCCGCCATCATCAACGGCAATCTTGCGACCGGCGAGGGGCTGAAAATCTCGCTCCAGAACTCCAGCGCGGTCTCAGTCGCCATTGATCTGGCCAAGACTTTCGCCACCACCAACAACGCCACCAGCACCTTCTACATCACTGGCGGCGGTGCGCTCTACCAGCTCGGCGGACAGGTCAACACCAGCCAGCAGACCAACATCGGCATCCAGTCCATCGCCGCGTCCAAGCTCGGCGGCACACTCATCAATGGCTCGCTCAACTTCCTCTCTTCGATCAAGACTGGTGGCGGCAACGATCTGCTCACAAGCGCCGCCCGCACAAGCTTTGTCGAAGCGTCCAGCGTCCTGGAGACTTCCATTGACGAGGTCTCCACCATTCGAGGGCGACTCGGTGCGTTCGAGAAGAACACCCTGCAGACCAACATTCGCTCTCTACAGGCCGCGGTGGAGAATCTCACCGCCAGCGAGTCGGTCATCCGCGATGCCGACTTCGCGGAGGAAACCAGCAAGCTGACCCGCGCCCAGATCCTCTCCAGCGCGGCCACCAGTGTCCTCTCGCTCTCCAACCAGCAGTCTCAGCAGGTCCTTTCGCTTCTCAAATAGTTTAGAACTGACCTAAAACTGCTGACTGAGTCCGAATAACGGCCCGGCGCGGGGATTTTCCCGCCCGGGCCTTCTCATTTTTGGCACTTTTTGATATTTGACCTCGCGCCCGCGCTCAACTCGCTTCTCCGCAGGGTCGATCTCAGTTGTGTTCCTGGGTTCTTGTTGAACTCTGGAGCACATCGTTCCCGGCATGGAGGCCGGGCGAGCGCCTCGGCCGTCAATGGGTCCGGACGCTTCGGAACTCAGGCGCCGCATTGGACGCGGCCGACACCCCACGGTCGGGGACGAGCGATCCGAGTAGTCACGGACGCCCGAACAACAAGTGCACGGAGGTCTTTGAATCATGAGTCGTATCAACACAAACGTTCAGTCCTTGATTGCTCAGCGGACGCTGACGCAGAACAACAGCAACCTTGGTCAGTCGCTGGAGCGTCTGTCCACGGGCCTTCGCATCAATCGTGGTAAGGACGATCCGGCAGGTCTCATCGCCAGCCAGCGTCTGGACTCGGAGACCAAGGGCCTCAACGCGGCCATCTCCAACGCCAACCGCGCCGACCAGGTGGTGAACATTGCCGAAGGCGGCCTGAACGAAGTCTCGGGCCTCCTCACGGAGCTCCAGGGCCTCATCACCAACACCGCCAACACCGCCGGCCTGTCCGACGATGAAAAGAAGGCGAACCAGCTCCAGATCGACTCGATCCTGCAGACCATCGACCGCGTCTCCGGTTCGACGGCCTTTCAGGGCAAGCGGCTCCTGAACGGCACGCTGGACTACAACACCTCCGGCGTGGCAGCGGGCGTTTCCAGCTACAAGGTCAACGGTGCCAAGCTCTCTGGCGGTGCGGCGCTGACCGTGCAGGCCATCGTGACCAAGTCCGCCCAGGCCGGTGGTCTGTATCTCTCCACCGGATCGGTCCTCAACCTGGGCGGTAACGCCAACCCCTTCTCCATCGAAATCGGTGGTGCGGCTGGCTCCCGTCAGTTCTCCTTCGCCTCCGGTACCACTACCGCCGCGATCGTGACCGCCATCAACTCCTTCAAGAGTGTGACCGGCGTTTCCGCTCGCCTCTCCGGTGCGGCCTCGGGCATCAAGCTCTCCAGCACGGACTTCGGCTCCAACCAGTTCGTTTCCGTCAAGACCATCTCCGCCAGCGGTATCACAGGTACCGGCATCGGTGTCTTCGGCCTCAACGCAACCAACTTCAACGCTACGACCGGCTCGGTCACAACCTTCGCCAATGCCACCAACGGCAAGCGTGACGACGGTCAGGATGTTTCCGCCACCATCAACGGCATCGTTGCCACCTCGTCGGGCAAGACCGCCCGCATCAACTCCGACTTCCTGGATGTTGAAGTCACGCTGACCAACTCCGCAGCGCAGACGCTTGCAACCACCAATGCCCTGACCATCAACGGCGGTGGTGCGGACTTCCAGCTCGCCGGCAACGTCGACATCGCCGGCAAGGTCTCGCTGGGCGTGGGCAACATCGCCATCCGCAACATCGGTGGCGCGACCAACTCCGCCGGTTCGTTGGAGTTCCTCAACTCCCTCGCCTCCGGTCAGGCCAACAACGTGGTCAATCCCTCAACCAAGGACCTGACTCAGGCCCAGAAGATCATCGGCAACGCCATCACGGAGGTCTCTACTCTCCGCGGCCGCCTCGGTGCCTTCCAGAAGAACACCATCGCCGCGACCGTCCGCTCGCTGGGCGTCGCCGTTGAGAACACCTCCGCAGCGAACTCGTCCATCAAGGACGCGGACTTCGCCGCAGAAACCGCCTCGCTGACCCGCAACCAGATTCTGGTGCAGGCGGCGACGAACGTGCTGGGTCTGGCCAACCAGTCCCCGCAGTCGGCCCTCTCCCTCCTCCGCGGCTAAACCGCGGTAGAAGCGAACCTCTAGCACTCATCGCCGCCCCGGTGTCTACACCCGGGGCGGCGTTGTTTTTGGTGTTGGCGCTGCGGGTATGCGGATTCCAAGCACTCTTGATATCGGAGAGCCGATAACCTCCCCCGGTATGTCCCTCGCGCTTCCCATCCCAACCCCGATGGCACCCACCCCCTCGCCGCCACTCTCGACGCAGTTCGAGCGGGCCGCCAAGCAGTTCACGGCGTTTTGCCGGATTGAGTGCGGCCTGGCAAAGAACTCCATTCAGGCGTATGACCGAGACATCCGCGATCTGCTCACGGACTTCATCGCACACGGCATCACGGATTTCGAGAAAGTGACTGGTCGCGATCTCTCGTTGCACCTGGCGCGGCTACGCACCGAGCGACACATGGAGAGCAGCAGCGTCGTCAGGCATCTGGCCACGATCCGCGTGTTCTTCCGCTGGCTGGAGTCCACGGGGCTGATCCGCGAGAACCCCAGCGGCGATCTGGATCGCCCGACGCAGTGGAAGAAACTTCCCGGCGTTCTTTCGCCGCGGCAGATGCGATTGCTGGTCGAAGCTCCGAAGCATGTGAAGGCGGACGCAAGCTCTATGGTGCCGCCGCTGCAACTGCGGGACCGGGCGATGCTTGAACTCATGTACGCCTGCGGGTTGCGGGCCAGCGAGGTCGCCGACCTGCGGACTAAGGACTTTCACCCGACGCTGAGCGTTGTCACCGTGACCGGCAAGGGAAACAAGCAGCGGCTCGTCCCCGTGGGCGGCCCGGCACGCGATGCCGTGCGTGAGTATTTGGATGCCTGTCGTCCACGACTCGCAGCGGGCGCGGGTAAGAAGCCCAAGGCCGACGTTTCCGAAGGTCGCCTGCTGCTGTCGCGCTCCGGCAAGCCGCTGGAGCGTGTCGCCGTCTGGCAACTCGTCAGGAAGAACGCCAAGCTCGCGGGGATTGGCAACGTTCACCCGCACCAGCTCCGCCACAGCTTCGCGACCCACCTGCTCTCCGGCGGCGCGGACCTCCGCGTGGTGCAGGAACTCCTCGGCCATGCAGACATCGCCACCACGCAGATCTACACGCACGTGGATTCGACGCGGTTCCGTGAGATTCAGAAGAAGTACCACCCGCGCCCCTGACTCTCCCCGACTGTTCCGATGGCTACTCTCCCCGCCATGGCCACCAACGAAACACATGATCCGAATATGCAGTCCTGGGTTGAGTCCGCCAATGACCCGGCCACCGACTTCCCGATCCAGAACCTCGCACTCTGCTCTTTCGAGCGTTCGCACGATGGCCACACCCACGACCATATGGGCGTCCGAATCGGCGATCAGGTGCTGGATGTCTCGATGCTCATGGAGTCCGGCTTCTTTGATGATGATGAACTGCTCACCAACTGCCTGGGCATTCCGTATTGGGGAGCCATTGCAGATGTTCGCGACACGTGGGCACCGCTTCGGCGCAAACTCCAGCAGTTTCTGCGTGCTGATAGCCACGTCGGCCAGCAGGGGCGGCGCCTCCGCCAGAAGGCCGTCTTTCCCGCGATGGACCAGAAGTTCACGCTTCCCGTCGCCCCGTTCAACTACACGGACTTCTACGCCAGCAAGCACCACGCGAGCAACGTGGGTGCGATGTTCCGGCCTGACAACGCGCTGCTGCCAAACTACACCCACGTGCCCATCGGCTATCACGGACGTGCTTCGAGCATCATCGCCTCCGGCACCGATGTCCGCCGCCCCTCCGGGCAGCAGGCCCCGCCGGAGGCCGACTCGAAGGCCGGACCGAGTTTCGCGCCCTGCAAGATGCTCGACTACGAGCTGGAACTGGCCCTTGTCGCTGGCAGCCGCAGCACACTCGGCGAACCAATCCCGATGAGCAAGGTCCATGAGCACATGTTTGGCCTGCTCATTCTCAACGATTGGTCCGCACGCGATATGCAAAAGTGGGAGTATCAGCCGCTTGGCCCGTTCCTTGCCAAGAACTTCGCAACCACGATCTCCCCGTACATCGTCACGATGGAGGCGCTCGAACCCTTCCGCATTCCCGGTCCGGAGCGGGCCGCCGGTGATCCCGAGCCACTGCTATATCTGCGATCGCCTGAGAACTGGGGCTTGGACATCACCTGCGAGGTATATCTGCAATCCACACAGATGCGAGACACATCACTCCCACCCGTCCTCCTTAGCTCCGGCTCCTTCAAGCACATGTACTGGACGCTTGCCCAGATGCTGGTCCACCACACCTCCAATGGCTGCAACATCATGCCCGGCGATCTGCTGGGATCGGGGACCATTTCCGGCCCCGAAAAGGCATCGCGCGGCTGCCTGCTTGAACTTACGTGGGACGGAAATGGTCCCGACAACAAGCCCAAACCCCGCACACCCATCACTCTGCCTTCCGGCGAAACGCGGACTTTCCTCGCCGATGGCGATGAGGTCATCATGAAGGCCTTCTGCCAGCGCGACGGCTTCCGACGGATCGGCTTTGGGGAGTGTCGTGGACGCATTCTGCCCGCCCGTTGAACCCAGTTCCTCCGGAGAACTGGCGGTTCGTGTCGATACATTCCCCTCATGATTCTCGCGTTCTTCTTACTCTGGGCTCTCGGAGCGGTGCTCCTGCTCACCTGCTCCGCGCTTGTCTGGAGTGAGCGCATGAGCGTTCTCCGAACGCTTCCCGCTTGCGCGAAGTGCGGCTATGACCTTGCGGGGCTCTCCCGCACCGCCAAGTGTCCAGAGTGTGGCGACATCTGGCGCACGTTCACCGCTGGGATCGCCACTCAGATCCCCGCCACGCAGTCCATGCTTGTCTGGGCCATTCCCACCGTGGCCGGGTTGATTGCCGCGGGCATGGTCACGGTTTCCGCCCGTATCCCCGCGCCGGACAATGTCCTGGGCACGTTCGCCTGTACGATCCCGTATATCGCCACAGGTGCGCTCCTGCGCATCATGCTCCGCTGGATCACGCTCGCGGCGGCAAAGACGATGATGTGGAGCGCGATCATCACGCTCTCCCTTGCGCTCATCGCGGTCATGCTCGAAGCCACACTCACCAACGACTTCGCATCCACCGCGCTGGAGACTTATCGGCTCGCCCCGCTGATGATCGCACCCTTCGCCGGATTCGGACTGGCCGGGGGCATTCTGCTGCTCGCGTGGCTGCGTTCACGCCCGGCGCGGATGCGCTCGCCGAACGACTTTCCAGATCGCTTTTAGGGCATGGACCGAAACAGCGCGGCACAGGTTGTCTGGCCGTGGACAAACACCTGATCGCCGATCGGGCCGATCTCGCCGCCGCAGAAATATCCGGCCAGCGGCACGCCGGTTGGCCCCGGGATCGCCGATCCGCCCTTGGCCTTTTCCTCGGCCGTCTGCGCCGGAGCAAACGCTCTCGAGAACGCCGCCGCGTCATGGTGCGGGCGGTCAAAGAGCCGCGTGCCGCGCCCGTTGCAGGTGAAGAGCAGCACACCCTCCGGCGGTTCGTGCAGCTTCTGGGCATCCAGCAAGAGCGACAAATCCTCGCTCGCCGTCACCGCGTCGCGCACATGGAACTGGATCGTCTGCCCGACGCG
>JBKJOD010000196.1:0-13580 GCA_046593245.1 Phycisphaerales bacterium | reverse complement strand
CGGCCCTCATCCCGACGATCAGGAGATCGGCATGGGGGGCACCATCGCGCGGCTGGCGGAGCAGGGGCACGAGGTGCTCATTGCGGATGTGACGGATGGAAGCCCGACGCCGCGCGGGGATCGCGCGTCGCGGTTGAAGGAAGCCGCGGCGGCTCTGGAGGCGCTGCAGCCGAGCGAGGGGAAGCCGCGGATCAAGCGGATTCTGCTTGATCTGCCGAATCGCACGGTGGAGCACACCATCGCAACGCGGCATCTGTTCGCTGGCGCCATCCGGGCACACCAGGCCCAGATCGTGTTCACACCGTGGCCGGAGGATGCGCACCCGGACCATCGCGCCGTGACGCGGAGCGTAGAGGATGCGCGGTTTGACGCGAAGTTGACCAAGGTGCAGATGCCCACGCCGCCGGGATATACGAGCATCGGGGCACCGATCTACCCCAAGTGGCTTTTTTACTACCACGTCTCGCATTTGCGGGCCACGATTTCGCCGAGCTTTGTGCTGGACATCACGGGGCAGGAACAGAAAAAGCTCGCGGCGATCCGGGCGTACAAATCGCAGTTCGGGCCGTGGGATGATTCGACTGGGCCCGCAGAGACCGGATTCTCGCATGGTGATCCGAAGACCGCGGCGAGCGGTGGAATGGCCGGTCGGCTCGTGACTCCGGACCTTCCCGAGCGGTTACTGGCGTATGGCGCGTACATGGGCTCGCTCATCGGGACGGCGTATGGCGAGCCGTTCATGACCAAGGAGCCCATCGGGCTTTCATCGCTGCACTCGCTCGTCCTCTGAAAACCCGTCGATGCGCTCTCCCGCGAAGTGGCGAAGTGGAGACCGAAGGCGCAAAGAGGACAATCCTTTGACCGTTGAGCTTCGTCCCCTTTGGTCTTATCTTCGCCGCTTCGCGGTGAATGCCTTGTGAGATAGCATTCGGCACCCGTGACCCCCACCGCCGAGCTCATCCTTCCCGAGATTGCCGAACTGGTCCGCGATGGCGCGTACAGCGAGCTGCGCAACGCGCTGCATGGCATTCCGCCTGCGGATGTGGCGGACATCATTGTCTCGCTGGAGCCGGACCATCGCGCCGTGTGCTTTCGGTTTCTGCCGCGGGATGACGCGGGCGAGGTGTTCGCGTATCTCTCCGCGGAGATGCAGGAAGAGCTGGTGATGAAACTCGGCGACGCGGCCCTCCGCGTCATTGAGGGCATGGACCCGGACGACCGCGTGCGTCTGCTTGATGAGTTGCCCACGGCCGTCGCGCAGCGATTGATTGCCTCGCTGACTCCGGAGGACCGCAAGACCACGCAGGCGATTCTCGGGTATCCGCCCAAGAGCGTCGGGCGATTGATGAATCCGGATTACATCGGACTGCGACCCGAGTGGTCCGTGGCCCAGGCGCTCGAGCACATCCGCAAGGTGGGGCGCGACGCGGAGACCATCAACGTTGTGTACGTTGTGAACTCCAGCGGCGTGCTGGTGGACGATCTGCGGCTGCGGCAGATTTTTCTTGCCGATCCGGCGCAGATGGTCGAGTCGCTGATGAACCGGAACTTCGTCGCGCTCAAGGCCGACCAGCCGCAGGGGGACGCGGTGCGGCTGATGAGCCGCTACGACCGCGTGGTGCTGCCGGTGGTGGACTCGCGCGGCGTGCTGCTGGGCATCGTCACCGCGGACGATGTCGCCGACGTGGCCGAGGAAGAGGCCACCGAGGACATGCAGAAGATGGGCGGCATGGAGGCGCTGGACGAGCCGTACTCCACCATCAGCATGTGGCGGCTGGTGCGAAAACGCGGCGGCTGGCTGGCCGTTCTCTTCGTGGGCGAGATGTTCACGCAAACGGCGATGTCCGGCTTCGAGCACGAGATCGAGAAGGCCGCGGTGCTGGCGACATTCGTGCCGCTGATCGTCTCCAGCGGTGGCAACAGCGGTTCGCAGGCAACGTCGCTCATTATTCGTGCTCTGGCCGTGGGGGAGCTGACGCTGCGCGACTGGTTCAAGGTGCTGCGGCGCGAGCTGGTCGCGGGCGCGCTGCTGGGTCTGTTTCTGGGCGTCATCGGTCTGATCCGCATCAACGTGTGGGGTTGGCTGGGCTGGTTCGCCAAGCACTCGGGCCACGGCGAGGTGGATGTTGAGAGCATGGCGGCGCAGCAGCATTACCATGTGCTGGCAATTGCAATTGCCGTTTCGGTCGTCGGCGTGGTGCTGTGGGGAACCATCATCGGAGCCATGCTGCCGTTCATCCTGAAAAGGTGCAAGCTGGACCCGGCAACCAGTTCCGCACCGTTCGTGGCCACGCTGGTGGATGTGGTGGGTGTGCTGATTTACTTCACCGCCGCCGCGACGATCCTCCGTGGCACGCTGTTGTGAGTGTCAAGAGGTACATCGATAGCGTGTGAAGCGGCCGATAACCTTCCCACTTTGGCTCGAAGCCGCCTGGTGCGCCGGTAACCGTCCGCATGGACTGGGTCGGTCTTCCGGGCGCGGCATGTGTGTTCCATCCCCCGTGTTCCGGCGATCCGTGCTTATGCGGCGTGCTGTTCTACACGATAACTCCAGACGATTTGCCGCTTCAGGACCATGCCGCAGAAACCATGAACCATTCCTCGACAACTCCGACTTCGGCTGCGCGCTTTGAGTGGCGAAGTCTGATCAAGCCGCTGGCACTGACGCTGCTGGGGCTGACGCTCACCGCGTTCATCGCGATCTGGGTCTGCGATGGTGCGGTGGATGCCGATCGGGCACACTTCCGGGCGCTCACGCTTCGGCTGGAGTCGGAAGTGGTCCGGCGTGTGGAGTTGTACCGGTATGGCTTGCGCGGCGTGAGGAGCGTGTACTCCGGAAGTGCGTCCGTGCAGCGCGGGGAGTTCCGGACGGTGGTCGGCTCACGAAATGTAGCGGAGGAGTTTCCCGGAGCGATGGGCATCGGGTACATCACGCGCGTTCGCAGGGATGATGTCGATGGATTCCTCTCCCGCACGCGTCAGGACGATTGCCCGGCCTTTGCGCTGAGCACATCCGGAACGCACGACGAGCTGTGCGTGATCGAGTATCTGGAGCCGCGTGAGCCGAATCGGTCCGCGATCGGCGTCGACATCGCGCAGGAACCGAGTGGTCGCTCCGCTCTGGAGCGGGCGATGCTCTCGGGGGATATGGCGATCTCGCGTCGCACCGCGCTGGGGCAGACGGACCGGAACGGTCCCGGGTTTCTCTGTCTGCTTCCGGTGTATCGCACAGGGAGTATGCCCAAGACGCCGGCGCTGCGCCGGAGCGAACTTCAGGGCTGGGTCTTCATGCCGCTGGTGGCCAGCGCCATGTTCAGCGGCACGAGCGGCCTGTCCGAAGCCGAACTGGACTTCGAGCTCTTTGAGGGAGAGCCCACGCGTGAGACACTGATCTATGACTCGGATCGCGTGCCCGCCGGTGACGGCTTCGCTGGCCGTGAGCACCGCTCGATGGTGCCGATCCGCATCGCAGGAGCGGACTGGACGCTTGCGATGACGACCACGCCGGCCTTTCAGGCGACGTCTCGGTGGATGGTGTTTGTGGTGGCGATTTCCGGCGGGTTGCTCTGGATTCTACTTGGTGTCATGCTCTTTCTTCACATGGAATCCGCGCGCCGGTCGCTGGCGGTGGCCGATGCGATGGTGGCGGAGCGGACGCGCGAGCTGCGAGAGAGCGAGGAGCGGTTCGCGCTTGCTGCGGCGGGCTCCAGTGCGGGCATCTGGGACTGGCATCTCTCCTCCCAAGTCATGCATGTGTCCGAGCGCTGGGAGCAGATGTTCGGATACGGGCGCGGCGAGCTGCCCAACTGCTTTGAATCGGTCATGGATCTGTTGCATCCGGACGACAAGTCCAGGGTCATGGCGGCACTCACGGCGCATCTGGAGCGCCGCGTTCCGTACGGTGAGGAGTTTCGTATTCGCACCAAGTCCGGTGCGTATGTCTGGGTGGAGGGAAGCGGGCAGGCGGTGTGGGATGAATCGGGCAAGGCGGTGCGGATGGCCGGATCGACCGCCGACATCCAGGCCCGGAAGAGCGCAGAGCAATCGCGGGCCGTGCTGATGGCTCTGCAGAAGGCGATTCTGGATCACGCTGGATACTCGATCATCACGAGCGGCACGGACGGTCTGATCACCGGCTTCAATCCCGCCGCGGAACGCCTGCTTGGATACACCAGTCAGGAGATGGTCGGCAGACTGACACCAACGGTGTTCCATGATTCGGACGAGGTCGCGCGTCGAGCACGTGAGTATTCGGCGGAGCTTGGTGTTGAGATAGCGCCGGGCTTTGATGTGATCGCCGCCAAGGCGAAGCGGAACCTTGCCAATGAGCAAGAGTGGACGTATGTCCGCAAAGATGGCACGCGTGTTCCAGTGCTGGTGTCTGTGACCGCGTTTCGCGACGCGGCCGGGGAGATATCGGGATATCTGGGCATGGCAGTGGACATCAGCGATCGCAAGCGTGCCGAGCAGGAACTCGAGCGGGCCGCCCTGCAGGACAAGCTCACCGGGCTACCCAATCGGGTGCTCATCACCGATCGGATCGAACAGGCGATTACGCGATCGCGGCGCACCGGCGAGGCCAGATACGCCGTGCTGTTTCTGGACTTTGACAGATTCAAGGTTGTCAACGACACGCTCGGCCACGAGGCGGGCGATCGGCTGCTGCTGAGCATCGCGGACCGTTTGCGCGGCGCTCTGCGTGAGACGGACTCGGTGGGCAAGATGCAGACCAGCAACCACACCGCGGCGCGACTCGGTGGCGACGAGTTCGTCGTGCTTCTGGATAATCTGGCAAACCCGCAAGACGCCGAAGAGGTGGCGGCGCGGCTGGTGCGGAGACTGGCCGAGCCGCACGATATCGGCGGCCAGGAAGTGGTCAGCACCGCGAGCATCGGCGTTGTCCGTGGCGATACGTGCTACGAGCGCGCCGGCGAGGTGCTGGCCGATGCGGACACCGCGATGTACGAGGCCAAGGCGGCGGGCAAGGGGCGCTTTGTGATCTTCGACGAGGACATGCGCGGTCGCGTGCAGCGGCGCGCCGAACTGGAGCGGGCCGTTCGCCTGGCCGGCGATCGGGACCAGTTCATGCTGCACTTTCAGCCCGTCATCACACTCGGGAACGGCCGGATGGAGGGTGTCGAGGCGCTGCTTCGCTGGAACCATCCTCTGTTTGGGCTGGTCTCGCCGGACGAGTTCATCCCGATCGCAGAAGAGACGGGCGCGATCGCGGGCATTACCGATTGGGTGGTGCGTGCCGCGTGCGCGCAGATCGTGCGCTGGCGTTCGGAGTTGGGCAACGATCTCACGCCGCAGATGTCGGTGAACATCTCGGGCTTCCAGCTCTCCACGCCCGGCCTCGCCGAGCATCTGGCGAAGATCACGGCGGGATACGGCCTGAGCCCGGAGATGATCGGACTGGAAATCACGGAGTCGGCGATCATGCGCGATCGCAAGGCAGCGGTCGCCGCGCTGACAAAGCTAAGGTCGGCGGGTTTCCGGTTGACGCTCGACGACTTCGGCGCTGGCAGCTCATCGCTCTCAACGCTGCACGAGTTTCCGTTGGATGTCGTCAAACTTGATCGCACGATGATCGCGGGTATGTCGCTGGGTCGCCAGCACACCGCGATGCTGCAGGCCGTCATCTCGCTGGCGGACAACCTGCACCTGAAGATCGTCGCCGAGGGTGTGGAGACCGCGGATCAACTCGCAACGCTGGAAGCGATGGACTGCCGATTCGCCCAGGGCCGACTGTTCGGTCCGCCCGTCCCGGGGTGGGAAATCATGGGAACGCTGCTGAGCCATCGACGCGCGGCATGAAATCCGATTCTCCCCGGAATCAGCACATTCGGAGTGCTCATGCCGCCGCCGGCTGTGCCGCTGCGTTCGCTCCGCTGAGCGTCATTGATCCCTGCCGTTTCTTGCGCGGAGCCATGTCCGCACCCTCCACTTCGGTCAGATCGCTGGAAGCAAACGCTTCGCCGAAGCGGAAGAGCCGGAAAGAGTTGCCGATCACCAGCACATCGCCGAAGACGTGATACAGGGCCGCGCCGATCAGGCCCAGTGAGCCGGTAGCCGCGAGGATGAGCCCGACCACCGCGACCAGGATCGCCACCGCGATATTCTGCGCGATGATGGTGCGCGTCCGCCGCGAGAGCTCGATAAGGAAGGGGATCCGTGAGAGATCATCGTTCATGAGCGCGACACCCGCGGAGTTGGCCGCGATGTCGCTGCCGCCCAGGCCCATCGCTACACCAATATCCGACGCGGCGAGCGAGGGTCCGTCGTTGATGCCGTCACCGACCATCATCACGCGACGCCCTTCGCCGGTGAGCTGCACGATCTGCTCGTGCTTCTCCTCGGGGTGGCACTCGGCCTCGATGTGGTCCACGCCGACCTGCCGCCCGACGCGCTCGGCGACGCTGAGGCGATCGCCAGTGAGAATGTCCACGCGGCGCACGCCCAGTTCACGGAGGCGGCTGATCACGGCCTTGGAGTTGGAGCGCGTGCGATCTTCCAGTGCGACCACGCCAAGATAGCGTCCATCGCGGACCACGTGCACGCCGGACATGCCCTCGATGCGGGCCGTCGCGGATTCAACTTGCGCGGCGATGTTCGGGAAGACCTCCTGCAGCCACGTTCCGCGGCCGACGCAGACCTCGCCCATGCTGGTGCGGGCCTTGATGCCGCGGCCGTGCATTTCTTCGTACTCGTTGGAGCCATCCGGCTCGATGCGGGCCTGCTTGGCGGTGGCCAGGATGGAACGTGCGAGCGGATGGTTGGAATGCTGCTCGCCGTTGGCCGCGGCCATGAGCAACTCAGCTCCTTCAACGCCATCGGCGGGAACCAGACGCGATACCGCGAAGCGACCCGTGGTGATCGTGCCGGTCTTGTCCATCACAACCGTGTCCACCACGGCGGCCTCTTCGAGATAGTTCACTTTCTTGATCAGGATGCCCAGCCGAGCCGCGGCGGCGAAGGCCGCGACGATCGCCAGCGGGCTAGCCAGCAAGAGTGCCGAGGGGCACGCAACGACCAGCGTGGTGATCGCTCGCTCAATGGCGGTATTTCCCGCAAGATCGCGGTTCATGAACCACACAATGAATGCAACGCTCAGGGTGACGGGAACGAAGAACCGCGCGACCTGCTCGACCATCAGCTGCCGCGGCGTGCGGCTGCTCTCCGCCTCGCGGATGAGCTGCGTGACCTTGCCGATGGTGGTGTCCGTGCCGACCTGCGTGGCGCGGATGTCGATGAGCGCGGAAAGATTCGTCGTGCCGGCGTACACAATCTCGCCCGGCTGCACTTCGTGCGGAATGGCCTCGCCCGTCAGCGCGGCCTGATCCAGAGCGGATCGACCCGTGACCACCACGCCGTCCACCGGCAGATTCTCGCCGGCGCGGACGCGGACGACATCACCAACAACGACGCTCGCGAGTGAGACTTCGGCTTCCGAACCGTTCCGCACCACGCGGGCGACATCCGGCGTGCGGGCCACCAGGTCTTCGATCGCCCGCTGCGCGCCCCAGGCACGCTGGCGCACGAACTGATCAGCGACCAGCAGAATGAACGCCAGGAACCCGGCCGTGGTAAAGCTGCCGATGGCGAGCGAGCCGAGAATGGCGATGGCGCAGAGAGTCGAGGTGCTTGCGGTGCCGCGCCAGAGCTCTTTGCCCGAGGCAACAAAGAGCGGGAAGCCCAGCAGGATCGCGCCGACAATGGCCGGAATGTCCGCGACCGTTTCGGGCACCATGCCGTCGGGAAGCACGTACTTGGCGATCACCGTCGCCAGCAGCAGCAGCCCGCCGATCAGGTAGAGCAGCATGTACCGCTCCAGCTTCACGTTGTGGTGGGCACAGCACTGCATGCCCTCCTCGTGAACGTGGTCGTGGGAGTGGTCGTGCTTGGAATCGGTCGTCGCGCTCGCCATGAATGGCTCCGAAAGGCGCAGGTGCCGGAGAAATGCGGCCCATGCGGATGACTGCGGTGGAACTTCGTGCAGGCCTGGACCCATGTCCGGACCGACGGGGGCAGATGGTAGCGTCGGCCCCGAATCTCCCCCCCACCCCCCTTGCCCCCGGCGAGGCGGGAGATCCCCGCTTTTGGTAGGAGCATGCTGAATGCAACAGTCTCTTACGCCCACGAGTTTGGCCGGGTTCGGCCATCTCTCGGGGCATTTTATCCTGCCAGCCCCTGTTCTCGTCGATTCTCAGCCGACGCGACATCTGCCGCGGAGTGCAGGCCGCTCGGGAACTCCACCCAAACCGTGGTGCCCTGCCCCCACACACTCGTGATCCCGACCCGCCCGCCCAGTGCCTTGGCGGCGTGCTTCACAATTGCCAGCCCTAGTCCGGTGCCTCGTTTCCAGCCGGTCGAGCCGGACCCGCCGCTGCCGGTGCCTGTTCGGGCGGCGTCAACCTGATAGTAACGCTCAAAGACTCGTTCTTGCTGGGCAAGCGGG
Organism: Phycisphaerales bacterium; assembly: GCA_046593245.1. Lineage (GTDB taxonomy): Bacteria > Planctomycetota > Phycisphaerae > Phycisphaerales > UBA1924 > UBA4658. Next base: position 5,122 of record JBKJOD010000196.1, on the reverse strand, counting down.
ATACCCACACCTTTATCAATCACGTCGAAACGCACAACACCGTTCAGGGAAGGTGTTCCCGGTTCTGAGGCGCGCCCGGGCGTGGTCTCTTCCTCGATCACCTGCCCCACGACGCGGATGGTCGTTCCTTCGTGGGCGAACTTGGTGGCGTTCTCCACAAGGTTGCGGAGGATGAGCATGAGCAGCTTGCGGTCGGTGTGCAGGCCGCGCAACTCCTCGTCAAACTCGAACGACAACGTCAGTCCACGCTCGGCACAGGCCATGTCGCTGAGGGCGCCGAGGATGCGCTGGATCTCGGTGAGGGAAATCGCCTCGATCTTCAGCGGCACATCCGGAGATTCCAGCCGCGACAGGTCCAGCAGATCGCGGAGCATCTCCTCCAGCCGCTCGGCGTGGGAGATGATCATGGTGCGAAGCCGGGCCGACATGACAGGATCATCCGCGGCGGTCTCCAGCGTTTCGGCGGCAGAACGGATCGCCGCCACCGGCGTGCGCAGCTCGTGCGAGGCGTTGGCCACAAAATCGGTCTTCACCTGTACGGCCTGATCGAGTTCTGTCACATCGCGAAGCGTGAGCACCGCGCCGAAGACACCCGCGCCCCACGCCGCGGGCACGGGCGACGCGGACACCTGGAACGCACGGGTTCCCAGCGGAGTCACAACGCGTACGCGACCGCGCAGCGTCTGCCCGGACTTGGCCGCCGAGTGCATGCGAAGAATCTCCTCGCTGGTGAACAGCTCGTGGATCGGGCGGCCCAGCACACCAGTGCGCCCGGTGATGCGGTTGTCCAGAATCGCCTCAGCAGAGCGACTGCAAAGCAGCACGCAATCCTTGTCGTCGGTGGCCAGGAGCGGTTCATCGAGCGCGTCGATCAGCGCCTCCAGGTTGCGGGTCTTTTTGGCAGTTTCCTTGCTCTGCGCTCGCGTGTGCTCGCGCAGCTCCGAGAGCGCGACGGCCAGCGGGCGCAGATCCCGCGGCATGTCATCCGGATCGCTCGCTCGATCGAGTGTAGTCTCGACGCGTGCGGGGAGTTCCGACGTGATGGTGCTGGCCGCATCGAGTCGCAGCAGCTCAATCGATCGCGCACGGCGGGACCACGCGATGCGGACCAGCCAGCAAGCCAGCAGCACCGAAATCAGCACGCACGGAAGTGCGATCGCCGGTTGAAGACCCACGCCGATGCAGAGGATGCCCGTTGAGCCAACCAGGATCACAGGAACGAGCACGTCCAACGCCATCGGCCCCGGGTGCGGTCGCGCGGGGTTGGGGTCCATGCTGCGGCTCCGGAGTGACACCCGAACCCCTTGCCAACTCAAATATCATCATTCGACGCCTGCCGCGTCCACATCGGAATCCACGGCGATTCCTTCGGCGGCCTCATCGAAGAGATAGCCCACGCCGCGGATGGTACGGATCTTCGCCCCGCACATCCGGAGCTTCTTGCGGATGGCGGCAACATGCACGTCGATCGTGCGGGTGGTGACGAGCACATCCGGTCCCATCGCGGTGTACATCAGGTCCGCGCGGCTGAGCGCCTTGCCGCGGCCACGCATCAGAGCGACGATGATGCGAAACTCGGTGAGCGTGAGCTTGATGGGATCGCCCTTGGCGAAGACCTCGTGCGTGGAAAGGTCGGCCTTCACGCCGCCAACTTCAACGGTGTCCAGCGTGCCCGGCTCGGCGGTGCGCCCGCGCCGAAAAATGGTCTCGACGCGTGCCATGAGCACCTTCATTGAGAACGGCTTGGTGACATAGTCATCGGCCCCAATCTGCAATCCCGCAACCTCATCCGCTTCCTCTGCTTTGGCGGTGAGCATGAGGATGGGTGTCTGGGCTGTTTTGGGGTTTGTACGGAGCTGCCGGGCAATTTGCAGGCCGTTGAGAAGCGGAAGCATGATGTCGAGAATGGCGAGATCGGGAAGAGTTTCCAGAATCCGGCGAAGACCCGAGTTACCGTCGCGGCAGACGTCGGTCTCATAACCGGCACGCCGCAGGTTGTAGGCCAACAGCTCGGCCAGATCGGCCTCATCTTCGACGACGACGATGTGTTTGGTGGTGGTCATCTTCTTGCCTGATAATGACTTACGTGCACTGAGTGGAGGTAAAAAGCGGCATGAATCGTGATCGGCTCAGCCACCTTTGGGTGCCCTGGAGACCCTGAAGGAGGCCGCACGGTGCGCAAATATGTGACGGGAGTATTCTCACCAAGCCAGGGGGGTGGGGAGGGACAGATTGTGTGAATATCAGGCGAATCTTGTCGAGTGGGGGGGTGGCGAGCCGAAAAAACAGCAAGTGAGTTTGCGTTTGCTAAGTCCGCTGGGTAGTATCCGCACTTCACCGGTCGGCCCGAGACGGCCGGCCGATTCGATGCCCGGCGGAGTCCGGGAGCCCGATTTGGTATTCTGGGTCATTGGACCCGAGAGTAGTCGGGGGCAGAGAAGATGGTGCTTCGCGGGAAGTTGTGGGTAAAAGTGAGCGTGTGCTCACCAACTTGCCGAGAAGCGTGTTCGGGATTGCGTTGTTCGCGGACGAGTGGTTCGTCCGGTGAGTCGGGCAGCGGGTTCTGATCGGTTTGTACCACGTAGGAGCGCCTGGGAGACACGCGTTCCTTTGAAACCAGTTCACTCGAGTTCTTGCAAGAAAAGAAAAAGGAGTCTCAGAATGGGTCATTTCAAGGGTCTCGTGCTTGTTGCCGGAGCGGCGCTGAGCGTCACCGGTACCGCTGCCTTCGCGCAGTCCAACGATGAGGTCAAGGCGACTGTCGCCCAGATGCTCAACGACGCGGAGACGCGCTCGTCTCTCCTCGCTGGCGGCGACGCCGGCCACGACGGTCGATTCTTCATTGCGGGCGACGGCTTCCGCTTGAACATCGGCGGTCTGCTCCAGTTCCGCTACGACCTGAACTTCCGTGACAAGAACAACGTCGGCTCGTCCGACGATGACTTCACCCACGGGTTCCAGACTCGCCGCGTGAAGATCGACTTCAACGGCGAGCTGAACAAGGACTGGTACTTCCGCGTTCGTGCGACGAACGAGGCCGCCAGCAGCGGCAGCCTGGCGTTCGACTATGCCTACGCGGGCTACAAGTTCGCGAATGGCTGGAAGGCCACCTGGGGCCAGTTCAAGCTCCCTCTGCTCCGTGAAGAGCTTGTCTCCGACGCTAAGCAGCTCGCCGCCGAGCGCTCCTTGGTGAACGGTCTGTTCACCCAGGGCTACAGCCAAGGCGTCGAGATGGCCTACGAGGCCGAGACCTGGCGCGGCTTCTTCGCGTTTTCCGATGGTTTGAATAGCGCGAACACCGACTTCAACACCCGTCAGAACATCAACCCCACCCCCGGCTTCGGCAACTTTGGCAACGTCATCCAGGTTTCCGGCCAGGGCGACTATGCCTTCACCGGTCGCGTTGAGTTCATGCTCAGCGGCAACTGGAAGCAGTTCGAGGACTTCACCTCGGCCAAGGGTTCGGATTTCGGCTTCATGGTCGGCGCGGCCGCCCACTATCAACAGTCCGACAACACCGGCATCAACTCTGATACCGATCTGCAGACCCTCCGTTACACCGTCGATGCCTCCCTTGAGGGTGATAGCTGGAACCTGTACGGCGCGTTCATCGGCGACCACTCCAAGTCCCGCAAGGGCGGCTCCAACAGCCCCGACTTCGACAACTTCGGCGTTGTCGTGCAGGGTGGCTGGCGCTTCGCTGAGAACACCGAAGTGTTCGCCCGCTACGAAGGCCTCTTCCTCGACTCCGACCTGATCTCCAGCGGCAAGAAGAACTTCAACTTCGTCACCGCCGGTCTGAACCAGTACTATGCCGGCCACGCCGCCAAGGCGACGGTTGACGCGGTCTGGGCGATCAACAACACCTCCAACCTCTCCACCGTTCTGCCCAACACGGGCGTCGGCCTCCTCGGCCAGAACAAGAGCGGCGAAGTCGTCGTCCGCCTCCAGTTCCAGGTCATGTTCTAAATAGACCTGAACTCGAATCTACAAGTCACTTCAAGCGGGCGGCTCTCACGAGCCGCCCGCTTCTTTTTAGAGTTTGGTTTTGGGTGGTCCGGCTCTCCGAGCCGGACGTATCGCAGCAAGACAAGCGTTCGGCTCGGAGAGCCGGACCACCCGATCACATCCGGTCCAGCGTCTTGATCCCCAGCATGCCCAGCCCGTCGGCGAGCACGCGCTCCGCGACGCGGCAGAGGTGCAGCCGCGACTGGCGCGTCGGCTCATCGTCGGCATTCAACACATGGCACTCGTTGTAAAAGGTGCTGAAAGATTGCGCCACATCGTACAGATACTGGCAGAGCCGGTGGGGCTCCAGCGAGGCCGCCACCGCGCGGACCACGCTGGGATAGCGCAGCAGGGTGAGCGCGAGCGTCTTCTCGCCGGGCGCGGCGATCACCACCGGCGCCTTGGCATCGATGCGAACGCCCTGTGCCGCCGCCTTCTGGAAGATCTGCCGGATGCGGACCAGCGCGTAGAGCAGATACGGACCGGTGTTGCCCTCAAACGCCAACATGCGGTCAAACGAGAAGACGTAATCTTTCACGCGGTCGTTGGAGAGGTCGGCGTACTTGAGCGCGGCGACACCGACGGCTTCCGCGACGCTGGTGCGCTCGGATTCGGACAGCTCGGGGTTCTTCTCCATCACGACACGCGCGGCACGCTGGATGGCCTCGTCGATAAGGTCGTTGAGTTTCACGTTGTCGCCGCTGCGGGTTTTGAAAGGCGAGCCATCCTCGCCGAGCACCATGCCGAACGCGGCGTGCTCCAGCGAACTGGGCGCTGCGGCACCGATGCGCGTGGTGAATCCGGCGCGGGCGGCCGCGCCGAAGACCAGCTTGAAATGCAGACCCTGACGAGCATCCACGCAATACATGACGCGTTCAGAGCCAAACTTCTGCACGCGCCGGCGGATCGCGGCCAGGTCGGTGGTCGCATACAGATACGCGCCATCGGACTTGCGGATCAGGCATGGTTCCTCGAAGCCGGGAACGCGAATGACCAGCGCGCCCTCGGAGTGCTCCGCGACGCCGCGTTTCTCGACATCCGCGACAATGCCCGCGAGTTCTTCCGCGTAGGAGGACTCCCCCGCCGTGTCCTCGCGGCGGACGATGGTGTTCAG
>JBKJOD010000033.1:0-4835 GCA_046593245.1 Phycisphaerales bacterium | reverse complement strand
CACTTCACATGGTGAGCATTTCGGCGATCTGGACGGCGTTGAGGGCGGCACCCTTGCGGAGTTGGTCGCCGCAGATGAAGAGGTCGAAGGAGAGGGCGGGCTTGTCGTAGTCGGCCTGGGTGGCGTGGGCGGGAAGACGGGAGGCGTCGGGGCGGATGCGGCCGACGAGGACATTGTCTTTTCCGCTGGCCTTCAAGGGAGTGGGGAAGAGGTTGGCGGCGCGGTCGTCGATGATCTGCACGCCGGGGAACTTGGCGATGGTGTCGCGGACCTGCTGCGTGGTGGCGGGGGTTTTGAGCGTGACGTTGACGCTCTCGGCGTGGGCGCGGCGGACGGGGACTCGGATGCAGGTGGCCGAGAGCGCGACGGTCGGGTCGTTCCAGATCTTGCGGGTCTCGTGGATGACCTTGGACTCCTCGACGTTCAGGCCGGTGATGGGGTCGATGGCGGTGTTGTGGGAGAAGAGGTTGAAGGCGTAGGGCTCGTGGAAGACGCCGCCGGTTTCGATTCCGGGGCGGACTTCCTTGCCGGCGAGATGGGCGCGAGTTTGATCTTCGAGCTCATCCATTCCCTTCGCGCCCGCGCCGGAGGCGGCCTGGTAGGTGCTGACGATGGCCCGCTCGACGCCGAAGGCGTTGCGCAGGGGGGTGAGGGCCATGAGGAGGATGATGGTGGAGCAGTTGGGGTTGGCGATGATGCTGTGGGGGAAGTGACGGAGTGACGGAGTAACGGAGTGACGGAGTGAAGAAAGCGACTCGGGATTTACTTCGGGGATGGTGAGTGGGACGCCTTCGGTCATGCGATAAGCGGAAGAGTTGTCGATGATAATGGTGCCGGCTGCCGCGGCTTGGGGGCAGAACTCCTTGCTGATTGAGGAGCCAGCGGAGAAGAGGGCGATGTCAACGCCTTTGAGGGAGTCGAGGGTGAGGGCTTCGACTGTGAGTTGGCCGCCGCGATAGGGAAGTTTTTGACCGGCGGAGCGTGGCGAGGCCAGCACTTTGATGGAAGCGTGGTTGAAGTTTCGTTGTTCGAGGATTTCGAGCATTTCGCGGCCGACGGCACCGGTGGCTCCGGCGATGGCGATGGTGGGGAGCTTTTCCATAGGGGGAGAAGAGTAGTGCTACTTCTCGGTGCTTGGAGGTGTGGAGTTGCTTGAAAGGCCACTGGAAAGCCGTTCTCGGATGCTCGCGTGAATCATTGAGATCAAGAACCACGGCAGTCCGGCCGTATCGAGAACGCAGAGGACAGCGGCAATCACGACTCCGCGAACATCGCCCCACGCCAGCAATACCGCAAGCCCGATGAGAATGGTGCCTATTGCTGGCAAACCTGAGACGAAGCGGAATGTTCCTGGAGTTCGCCCTCGGAGGCGGTGCAGCGGATACCTCAGGAATGAAGAGAAGAAGTTGATCGCGGCAACAAGTGCGCCCGGCACGAACAGCATCGCGAGCTTCGGCCAGTGCGGAGGATTGAGAGCGGGTCCACTCAGCCACGACATCACGAGGAAAAAAGGAAGGGCAAGGCACACTGGAACGGCTACTACCCAGATTACGAGCGTCTCCGAAACAGATTCTCGCTGAAGTCTTGCCATCGCTTCAATCCAGCCACACGCAAAAGTCGCACGAAGTCACGATGCCCGACTTACCACCTGATCCGCCATCGCCATCAGTGTTGCTTTGGCGGGAGAGTCGGGGAGGTCTTTGAGCAGGGCTTTGGCGGCGGCGACGAGGTCGCGGGCTTTGGCGTGGGCGTGGTCGAGGGAGCGGGTGGAGTCGAGGGCTTCAAGGAGTTTTTTGGCGGCGGCGGGGCCGAAGTCTTCGAGGAGGTGGAGGGTTTGGCCGCGGCGCTGCGGGGTGGCGGCGGCGAGGTGGTGGATGACGGGGAGCGTGAGCTTGCCGAGCTCGGCGTCTTTGCGGAGGGGTTTGCCGACGACGCCCTGGTCGCCGGTGAGATCGAGAAGGTCATCCTGGATCTGGAAGGCGACGCCGAGGTTCATGCCGATCTGCTCGAAGCGTTCGGCGAGTTCTGGAGTTGCTCCGGACTGCATCGCCCCGAGCTTGCAGGCAATGGCGATGAGAGAGCCGGTCTTGCGGCGGACGATCTCGAAATACGTCGGCTCGTCGATCGAGAAGTTCTCGCGGTGGTGGAGTTGGAGAAGTTCGCCGGCGCAGAGGGTCATGCCTGTTTGGCCGATGAGGAGCGCGGCTTGTTGAGATTCGAGCGTGGAGCAGAGGCGGAACGCGGCGGAGAAGACGTAGTCACCGAGGACCACGGCGGCTTCGTTGCCGCGGAGGCGGTTGACGGTCGCTCCCTGGCGGCGGATGTCGGCCTCGTCGAGCACGTCATCATGCACGAGCGTGGCCATGTGGATCATCTCGCAGACGGCGGCGATGGTGATGTGGGCGTCGGAGGGAAGTGACGGAGTGATCGAGTGACAGAGTGACGAAGGTGAAGAAGAAGATTCGACCGCGGCTGCCGCGGCGAGGCCGCTGAGGATGACCAAGGAGGGGCGGAGCATTTTGCCGCGATAGGTTTCGAGGTGGGCGACCAGACGTTGGACTGGAGGGAGGTCGGAGGCGAGGGCGCGGTCGAAGGTGGCTTCCACGCGGCGGAGGGCCATATGCAACATCTCAGGGATGTTGGCCAGTTCCGTGGCGGTGCTGGAGACGGCGGGCGTCATGGAAGGAGTGTAGGAGGCGAGGGCGCGAAGTTCGTGTGCCGGTAGGATGTTGTGTGGTATCAGAGTTGGAATCGAAGGAGCGGCGCGGTGCGAAAAACGGGCAAATGGGACAAGTTTCGCGCTGCGAGGGTGGCGTGTGTGTGGCTGCTCATCGGTGCCGTGTTCAACGTGGCCCTGGCGTGGGGGATATCGCTGTATGAGGCGAGCAGGTATGGAACAACGTCCAGATTTCTGGAGAATGGAACGGCTATTTTTTCGACAGGGCCCTGGCCGCGCGGCAGGCCGGTGGGCTGGCCGGATGATCCTCTGCCGCCGATCTATTCAGGCGAGGCAACGTGGATCACATGCCGCATGTGGGCGACGCTGTATCCGGCGACGGATGGCGGCGTAGCGCGATCGGTCTCCTCGCGCGTACAGCGATGGGACATGGGGTTGCCATTGAAGTCGATGGCGTGGGAGGTGTGGACGCGCGAGCAGTGGGATGGGACATACAAAGTCGTGCCGACATCACGGTGGCGCGAGGGGGTGACGGTGGGGACTAGGACGAGTTTCGGGGCGGGGATGCCGCGGGTGCCGCTGATGGTGGAGTGGTGGAAGTTTGCGGTGAACGCGGCGGTGTGGGGCGGAGCGTTCTGGGTGGTGAGTGGGGGCGTGCGGCGGTGGAGGCGCGGATGGAGAGCGGAGCGGGGGAGGTGTGTGGGGTGTGGGTATGACAGGACGGGTTTGGGGGCGGGGGCGGTGTGTCCGGAGTGTGGGATTCGGGGGTGAGTGCGTGGTCGGTAAAACTCACGCTTTGTTTGCAACAGACACCGGCGTTCTCGCTTTGCTCGAAAGCCGGTGGCACGGATTCGGAGATTGTGGAACGCGCGGGATTACTTTTCCGCTGAGAGATAGCAGACCCAGCTCGCGCACGCTTCGCCTTGTTCGCTGGCGGTGAACTCGCTGTTGCCGCCGCCGTCGCCATCGTCGCCTTCCCAGTAGACGGTGGTCTTGGCAAAGCCCGCTTCTTCGAGCAGGTCGCGAGTTTCCTTCAAGCCCCAGAGTCGCCAGTGATAGGTGAAGGCATCGCGCATGCGTGAGCCGTCGGGGAAGGCGAAGTGGATCTTGCAGAGCAGCTCGCCGGTGATTGGGTTGTACTTGTTCTGGTCCCAGATGTACGTGAACGGGGAGTTGAAGCCGACCATGCTGGGTTCGCTGTCCTGGCGGCCGGGGCGATACACCGGGCGCTTCTCGATCATTTCCTTCATCGCATCCGAGCCGCCGTAGAAGTCGAGGAAGAAGATGCCGTCTTTGGCGAGGTCTTCGCGGACGCGTTTGAAATACGAGAGCAGCACCTCGCGCTTGTGGAAGATCCAGAACGAGAAGTTCATGGCGAGGACGACATCGAGCGTGCCGGCGATGTCCGGATGCTCGACGAGCACATCGGTCATACGCAGGTTGATCCGCTCGCGCTGCGCGGGCTTGAGCTTGGTGAGCAGGTGCGTGCGCCCCCAGTCCAGCGGGACGGGATCGAGGTCGAAGCCATACGCGATATTGGTCGGTCGGCGGCGAACCCACTCGCAGCAGGAGTTGGCGGTGCCGCAGAAGTCCTCGCGGAGCACCTTCGCCTTGCGCCCGCGCAGGGACTTGTAAGTGGCGTCCACAAAGTCGATTTCCGCTTCGACGCACTGAACGGCGCGCTGATAGCAGTCGTACCGGTCGGCACGTTTGGCGAGCGGCTGTTTCTGGCCGCGTTTTGGAGTTTGCGGGCGACCCACTGATTTCGGGCGGTGTTTGGAAGCCATGCGCGAGGTGTGATCCTGAAGTGGGATAGAAAAGGGCGGTGCAAGAGAGCGAAAGCGGGCAGGAGTGTACGGAGATGGGGGCGGTTGGCGAGGGGCGCGCCAAGTCGGATCGCTGGCTGGCCGATGATAAACGTTCGAGGTGTCGCCGCGCAGACGAAGGGCGGGAGCCAAACGCCTAAAGTCCGGGCACTCAAAGCACGAGGCCGCCAAGTCGCGGCCGCAAGGAGAGTTGTCATGCGTCTCACGATGGTCGGCACTGGGTATGTTGGTTTGGTCACGGGCGTCTGTCTGTCCAACACGGGCAACGACGTGCTGTGCCTGGACACGGACCACCGCAAGATCGACATGCTCAAGCAGGGCAAGTGCCCGAT
>JBKJOD010000019.1:0-4726 GCA_046593245.1 Phycisphaerales bacterium | reverse complement strand
GCCCAGCCATTGCTCTTGAATCCAGTACGCAATGTTGTGGCGCGACTCGTGCCCCGGACGCGCAAAGTTGCTCACCTCGTACCGATCCATGCCCGCAGCGCGGAGAATCGCCACGGTGTGCCGGAACATCGCCTCCTCCAGGTCTTCCGGCGCGGGCTGAAACTCCCCGCGACCCAGCCGCGTGGTCATCGCGGTATTCGGTTCATACATGAGCGAGTAGCACGAGAGGTGTGTGGTGCCGAGCGCTATTGCGCGACGCAGGTCCTCATCCCATTCTTCAAGAGTTTGTCCGGGAATCGCGTAGATCAGATCCACGCTCTGCCGCTCAATCCCCGCAAGCCGCGAATGCTCAATTGCCCGGGCGACATTTTCCGGATTGTGCCACCGCTCCAGCGTCTTCAAGTGCCGATCCACGAAGGACTGCGCCCCGATGCTGACACGGTTCACGCCCCCGGCGCGAAGCGTCTGCATTAGTTCCGGCGAGGCCGATTCCGGGTTGCACTCCACGGTGAACTCGCCGCAGTTCACGGGCAACCACGGATCGGCGTGCTCCGCCCGCCACGGGGCGCGGATGATCGAGAGATCGAACAGCTCATCAATGGCCCGCAGCAGCCGCTCCCACAGCGGCACGCGCAGCAGCGAGGGCGTCCCCCCGCCCACGAAGATCGTCTTCAACGTTCCCGCGTGCGGGGCCAGCACGCGAAGCTCCTCAATCAGCCGATCCGTGAACGCCTCCTGCTGGTCGCGGGTATCCACGAAGGAGTAAAAGTCGCAGTAGTGGCACTTGTGAACGCAGAAGGGCGTATGGATGTATAGGGAGGTCGCTGGCGGCCGCACCGAGGCCCCCTGGGCAAAGACGGCGTCCGGCAGGGGAATGCCGCCAGTGGCCGCGGCTTCCCGCTGCGGCAAAGGTACACTTGCGATATGCTGCGGCGTCGGCATCGTCTTTGAGTGCATTCCCGGTTTCTGGCCCGCGGCTGGCCGCAGTTCGAGCCGCAAAAGGATAGGTCCAGCGTGAACGTTTCCCTTGTGATGGTGACAGCCGACGGCAAGACCAAGGAACTTCCCCCCATGCACCTGCCGATCATCATCGGCCGGTCGGAGGAGGCGAAGATCCGCATTCCCGTGGCCGCGGTCTCGCGGAAGCACTGCGAACTCGTCGAGGACGACGATGAGTTGGTCGTCCGTGACCTGAAATCCAGCAATGGCACGTTCGTGAACAAGGAACGCGTCAAGAGTCGCGAACTGGTTCCCGGCGACCTGCTCTGCGTCGGCCCGGCCGTGCTGGTGGTGCGCATCGACGGCCACCCAAAGGCCGTGGACGGCATTATCTCGTGGGCCAATGGTGCGGTCGCCGCCGGTGAGGGCGGCGATACGGATCGTCCCGCGATGGGCGGCGTTCCGACTTGGAGCGGAACCGCTCCCGCGGCCGCCAAGCCAGCCGCACCTGCGGCAAAGCCCGCTCCCAAAGCACCCGCCAAGCCCAAAGGTGGTGAAGATGACCTTTCCAGCATTATCGCCGACCTGAGCGAGAGCGACTTTGACATCGACTTTGGCGAGGATGACAAGCCGGACCCGGCCAAGAAGAAGTAACCGCCCCCCTTCCCACCAGATTCCCTTGAAATCGCTGCTACTTGGTGTCCCGCTTGGCAACCTTCAGAAGCCGAACGAACTGGCTCTCCGCCGTGGCTGTCACGCCGGGTGGCAGGTCGGGAAAGATCGCCCGCTTTCCGTTGATACCTTTGGCCAGATCATCGCTGTTGAGCTCGATCATCGCCTTCACCGGCACCGCGCCCGATCGGATGCGTTGGAGTTGCTCGGTTGGGCCTGAGAGCGTGACGTCGGTGATGAACTTGTCCTGAAGCTCAATGGTCCATTTTCCATTGTCCTCAGTTGGTGGCATGGAAAACCAGACCGGTACCGTCGGGATGCGCATTGTGTCGGCGGTGCGTTTGAGCTTGAGCGTCACCACCGCCTGTTCGGGCGTGATCATCAGGTATTGAACACCCTCGAACTCCCGTGGCGGGTGGATGGTCGCGGGCACGCTCTGCACCTCGCCCGCGTGCAGTTTTCGCAGGTCCGCTTCGGAAATCCTGGCCACCGCGAAGAGCTTGTCCGCCGACTTTCCCACTGGCGGCGGCAGGCGATCGGCCATCTGTTCGGGCAGGCGAAATAAGACGGTGTCCGGCACGCAACTCGGCCCGGATTCAAGCACGCCCAGCCCCTCCAGGTCCGTCTGGACGGGAATCTTGCACGCAACCAGACGCACCACGTTGACCTTGACGGTCGCCGGTACCACATCAACCACGGTGCTGCCGAGCCCGCGTAGCTCGGGAATCCCGCTGAGTGCGTCTCGCAATCCCACGGATTGCTTCTCGCCCGGCGTGCTCGGAACCCCGGGAAGGCCCGCGACTACGCGAAAGTTGTTCTCCACGGCGAGTGCCGCGGCGTCCAGCGAGCGCGTCGTTCCCTCCAGCCGGACCCGCGCCGATCCATGAAAATCCGAATCGTTCAGACGAAGGAGCACATCCCCGCCCGGCTCGCTGGGAAAGCTCACCGGAACGATAACGGTCCGCGTCGAGACGCTCTCACCTTCGGCGAATATCCAGATCATCCCGGTCATGACCGCCGCGAGCAGCGCGGATCGAAGCTTGGATGTGCTGTTGAGGTTCGCCATATGGTCAACTCAGTGCAATCAATCTCTCGGGTCGGTCAGTTCGGCGGGTGTCCCCGCGTGCGACGCTTCGGAAGCGGATACATCGGAATACTCTGCATGGCCACCATCGGAGTGCTGGGGAACGACGGGCCGCCGGTTCCCCAGCCGCGAGGTCAGTTCCTCGCGCAGCCGCGCCGCGTCCAGACCTTGCTCCAAGCGCCCACGCTCCGCGAGTGAGATAGTGCCCGTCTCTTCGCTCACCACCACCACCAAGGCATCGCACTCCTGGCTCAGCCCCACGGCGGCCCGATGCCGCGAACCAAGTGAAGGGTCGGGCATCTCTTCCGGGTCCGCTAAGGGCAGCTGAACGCCCGCCGCTTTCAGCGTCGTGCCCGAGATGGTGACCGCCAGATCGTGCAGCGCGGCCCCGGGAAAGAAAATGGTCTGCAGCAGCCGCGCCGTGAGCTGCCCGTTGATCGTGGTTCCACCCTCCACCAGCCCTTTGAGCGACGTCTCGCGTTCGATCACCATCAGGCCGCCGAACTTGGCCCGACTGAGATACGCGCTGGCATCCACGATCGCATCGACAGTTGCCTTGTCCGCCGTCGCGGACCGTCGCAGCAGCGGCGTCTCACCCAGCCGGATCAACCCGCGCCGAAGTTCCGGCTGAAACACCACAATCAGCGTGATCGCCAGCAACGTGAGGAAGTGGTCGTAGAGAAACTTGACGCGCTGAAATGAGTCCGAAGCACCGACAATGCGGATCAGCAGCGTGGTGAACAGCAGCAGCAGCAGCGTCCCCTTGAGCGCGCCCGCCGCCCGTGTCCCCTGCACGAATCGAACGATCGCATAGATCACGGCCCAGATCACGACCAGTTCGATCGCCACCTGCCACCAGGGATAGGCCTGGAGCCGTTCGGCGAGTCGTACCAGGCGTTCCCAAATCGTCAAGCCGAGTGCCCTCCATGCGTGCCCGCGTGTGCCGCGGAACGTTCATCGAACATCGTACGCGATCGGCGAGGAAAAGTGGCACGGGCTTTCCAGCTCATGTGCCTTTCGTGGCACGGGCTTTCCAGCCCGTATTGCGGCCGCTTTTGGGCCGCAACGCTGAACTCACCATTCCTTTCGGCCGCACCGGCCAAGTCAGGGACTGCCAAGCCCCTGGCATCAAATGCTCAATCCGCCGGCACACACCGCCCCTGTGCCCACGCCCGCAGCGCCCCGATCTGCTCTCGCATCGTCACGCTCAGCGGCGGACTCGCCCGGCAACATCGCTCGATCGCCTCCGTCGTCAGCGCCTTGCCTTGACCGCCCTCTGCAAATGTGTCCATCAGCGCCGACACAATCGCCTGCTCGATCTCCGCGCCGGTAAATCCGTCCGTCACCGCGGCCAGCCGACCGATATCCACATCTCCCGGCGCACGTCCGCGTTTTCGCAAATGAATTCCAAAGATCTGCGCCCTGGCCTCCAGCGACGGCAGGTCCACAAAGAAGATCTCGTCAAACCGACCCTTGCGGAGCAGTTCCGCCGGGAGCGCCTCGATGTCGTTCGCCGTCGCCGCCAGAAACACCTGCGAGCGATGCTCCTGCATCCACGTGAGCAGCGTGCCGAACATGCGGCGCGAGAGCCCGCCGTCCGAGGAAGTGCTCGCCGCTGATGCAAATGCCTTCTCGATCTCGTCGATCCACAGCACCACCGGGGCCATCATCTCCGCCTGCCGCAGTGCCTCCCGCAGCCGTCGCTCGCTCTCGCCCACGTATCTGTCGTAGAGCGCGCCCGCATCCAGTCGCAGCAGCGGCCGGTTCCACGCCGTTGCCACCGCCTTCGCGCACAACGATTTTCCCGACCCCTGCACGCCCAGAAGCAGCACGCCCCGCGGCGGCGTCAGTCCCAGCTTCTGCGCATCGGGCCGAAACCCCGTCTCTCGCCGGTTGAGCCAGGCCTTGAGGTTGGCCAGCCCGCCGATCTGCTCCATGTTTCCCGGCGCATCGACGAACTCCAGCACGCCGGAGGATTCCACCAGCCGCCGCTTCGCCATCACCACCGTCGGTAAATCGCTGATGTCCAGC
>JBKJOD010000462.1:0-2750 GCA_046593245.1 Phycisphaerales bacterium | reverse complement strand
GGGCCACCCTCGGCGGAGTCCAGCCCGGCGGGCATGTCGCCCAGACGAATGGAAACAAGTTTGCCCTCCGGCGCGCCGACGTTGTATCCCGCGACATCCGCGCCCCATTGCAGATCGTTCACCACGAAGTTGCGCCCATCCGGCGTGAACGCGCCCGCGAACGGTGACTTGCCGACCTTTACCGGCGCGCCCCACGGCGCCACCTGCAGCTCATCACCATTGCGCCGGAATCGATAGAACACCACCTCGCCACGATCCTGCAGCGTGACGGCGATCGCCTTGCCACCCGGATGCCACGCAATGCTCGTCGGCTTGGCTTCGTCATTATCGAGCCCCAGCAGCGGCCACGCGGCGGGATCGCCCGTGAATGCGCCGTTCTTGAACGGCTGAATCACAATCTGCTTGCGGGCCTCCTGCGAGATCACCGCGACCAGATCGCCATCGGGATGGATCGCGACCGCGATCGGCTCCTTGCTGACCTCGGAAACCGCCGCGATTGTCGGCTTCATCGGGTCCGTGAGATCGAGTGCTGTGAGCTTGCTGCCGATGGGAAGATCGTCCACGGTCTTCGCGTTCGGACCAGCGGGGCCGCGATACTCGACAACGAACGCATACTTCCCGTCGCGCGTCACCGCAAGGCAGGTTGGCGGACAAAGCGCAGAGTTGGAGACATCCACCTGCGCGTACTGCGTCGTCGGCTCGGTGATGGGCATGGTCACCAGCGTCAGCGTGTCGTGCAGCGCGGGATCGCGCTCGCCGAGTTCCTTGTTTGCCAGCGTGGACGCGGCCATGTCCGCATCGCCCACCGTGAGCAGAAATCGACCGGACACATCGCCGGGCTTACCTGGACCGTTCACCTCGCAGCCCGTCAGACCGGAGAGTGCGAGCAAAAGTGCGGGAGCAAGTGCAGTGCAGGAGCGCTTCCAGGTGCGCATGATGACGATCTCCGGATCGAGGGCGCGCCGATAGAAACCGGCGAGCGAGAGTGCCACGCGTGCGTCCGTGCGTCCATGAGTGCATCCCATCCATGGGACCAATCCATGCTATCAGGTTCGTGGAGGAATGCTCACTGTCGCGCCCGGCGGCGTGAGCACAACCGACAGCTTGTCCATCGCGCGGAGCGCAGCAAGTGCCGAGGCGAGGTCTTTGGGCAGCGGTGCCTGAAACGACAGCTGCCGACCGTCCGCGGGGTGTTTGAAGGAGAGCGTCGCCGCGTGCAGCGCGACGCGGCCGACGAGATACGGCGTGGTCCGCTCCTCCGAACCGGGCGTCCGATCCAAATCGCTTGAGACCCGCCCTTCCTTCTCATTCCACGTCAGCGGCCGCCCGCCATACATGTCATCGCCTGTGATCGGATACCCGCGATGCGTGAGATGCACCCGAATCTGGTGCGTTCGTCCGCTCTTGAGTTCCAGCTCAACCAGTGAGTACCCCTCGCGGGCCCGCGCCTCCCCCACTGTTGCCGGTCCCCGCTCCGTACCACGGGCATCCTGCCCGTGTGCTTCTTCTCCCCCATCCTGATTCCAGCCCAGCTTGGCCTTCGGCGTGATTGCCTCCGCCATCTTCTGCCCCACCGGCGGACGAAACACCTCACGCACCCGCGCGATCGTGAGCGACTGTTTTCCCAGCGCATCGTGCCGAACTACGTTCTTCTCGCGGTATCCCTTTTCCTTGGACTTGTGCGGCCCAATGGGAAGATCAATCAGATCAATCGGGGGCTCGTATTGGCCGTGGACCAGCGCGAGGTATCGCTTGTCCACCGTGCGCCGCTCGAACTGCTGCCCGATCCGCCAGTGTGCCTCATCGCTCTTGGCAAAGACGATCAAGCCCGAGGTCTGCCGGTCCAGCCGATGCACCACGCCGGGCCGGGCGAACTCCTTGCCGACCGCCGAGAGCGCACCACCCGAACGATTCTGAAAGTGGAACGCCAGCGCATGGATCATCGTTCCCTTGTTGTGCGCCCGCGCGGGGTGGACGATGATGTCCGGCGACTTGTTGATGATGATCAGGTGCTCATCCTCATACAGCACATCCAGCGGGATGTCTTCCGGTTGCAGTTCCGCTGGTGGCGGCGGCGGGACATACACCTCGACCCGGTCGCCGCTGCGAAGTTTGGTTGAGGCCTTGCACTTGCCGCCGTTCACGGTCACGCCGCCCTCATCGATCAGCCGCTGCAGCTGCGTGCGGCTCATGAACGGGATGCGGATCGTGAGATACTTGTCCACCCGCTTATCCAGATCGCGCTGCAGCACAAACACCACGCGGTTGGGCGCATCATCATCCGGACCGGCGGGCACGACCAGATCGCCCTCGGCCGCCGCCACCAGCGGCGCGGCGTCATCGCCATCGCCCATCGCGGCAGCAGCGGCTTGCGATTCCTGAATCCGTTTGAGCAGTGCGCCCTGATCCACCACGCCGCCTTGCTGCATCACCTTCGAGGAACGAAACGTGTCCGCGCCGCTGCGCGAGGGATGACGGATCGAGCCGTGGCCGGAGGATTGGCCTGGGTCACGCTCGGGCATGGTGCATCTCGGCAATCAAGAACAACTTCAAGGCGTTGCGGGCTTCGGTTCCGAAGCGGGGGCAGGCGTGGGAGTGGGCGTCGGGGTCGGATTCACGGCCGGAGCATTCGCGGGCGGCGCGACGGGCGTGAGATTCAGCGAACCACCGTTGGGCAGAGTGATCGGCGTGGTGCCAGCGGGCGAAGCCGGAGTAACGGGCGTCGCCGGGCCGGGCGTGATCTGACCACC
>JBKJOD010000313.1:0-4424 GCA_046593245.1 Phycisphaerales bacterium | reverse complement strand
AGTGAACCAAACAGTGGCACATGAATCTCCCAACCCAAGTGTCGCCATCATTGGCGCAGGCATCGCCGGCCTCGCATGCGCCAAAGCTCTCGCGGATCGCGGATGTCGGGTCGTCGTGTTCGACCGTGGACGACGACCTGGTGGCCGGTTCACCGCCCGACGCATCGCCATCGATGCAGCCGAAACTCTTCATGCGGACCACGGCGCTCCATTCTTCCACTGCAACGACCAGCGTTTCGCAAATCACCTGCAGTCGTGGATCAGCGCCGGAGTGTGCTGTGAATGGAACATCGAATGCGCGGCGTGGAGTGACGGAACGCTCCAACGATCTCGTGCGGCGGAGCGTCTGTTCGTCGGTGTTCCTCAGATGCAGGCGATCACCGAACACCTCGGTCGTGGTCTTGATATTCGCAGCGGTCTTACTATCACAGCGATCGGCCGTGGACCAGACGGATGGGTGCTGCGCGCGAGTATCGCGAAAGCTGGTGCCGAGTTGACCGAGTCGTTCAGTTCGGTGGTGATTGCGGCCGCGCCCGCACAGGCGGCGAAACTGATCGAAGGCCACTCGCCGCGCATCGCCCAAGATCTCTTCCAGCTCAAGACAACGCCGTGCTGGGCCCAGACGGTCATTGTCGCCGAGGAACTCGCTGAACTGCCGCCGCTCATTCGCGTACCCGAAGGTCGGGACATCGAACTCATGATTCGCGAAGACTCCAAGCCCTTCCGAAGTCCATTCAGCCAAGCGACCGTACTCGTTGTGTATGCGACAGCCGAATGGTCCGCCGCCCGATATGACGCCGATTCAATCGCGGTCGGCAAAGAAATGACTGAGAGCACGTTGAACCTCGTACGAGCCATAGTCGGCCGCGACGTTCAGCCCTCCGCGCTCACCCCTGCCCAAGCACACCGCTGGGGAATGGCCCGGGCTCTCACATGCGTGTCCGCAGAATGTTCCGTGGACGATGAATGCCGGCTCGTGGTCTGCGGCGACGGATTCGGCGGGTCCGGCTTGCAGCATGCATTCCTGAGCGGTCTTGCCGCCGCGGCCCGAGTGCTCGACGCGGCACCTTGCCCGTGATCCTTGCTGGCGAAGATCCGGAGTGTCACGAAGCGGGCCTGGTCGCTCGTCGCAAGGAACCTGCTCGCACAACGCGATCAGCTTCCTCCCATGATCGAGGCACAGCTCACGAGTTCTTCCAGTAGCGTCAGCGCAACGTTGCCGGAGATCATGAATGGATCCAGCCGCGGCTTCTCCGAATACTTCAGAATGATGCCGGCGTTGACTTTGTCCAGGTCCACCCGACCCATCCGCCAACTGCTGAAGCGACGATGGTTGATCTCCGCGTAGTCCAGCAGCGTGACATCGCTGTGCCGGTCGTCGCGTAGCACCTTGGAGTAGATCCGGTTGACCTCCTCGCGCCCGCCTTCGAGCACCTGGATGAACACGTCGCCGTGACAGACGCACAGCACGCCCGTGACCCCATGCTCGGGATTGTTCTTGCGCGATTGCGCCAGAATGCTCCCGATCACTTCGTCGGTAACTGGAGTGGCGGACCGGCTGGCGTATACAAGGCGTACCAACATGGTGTTTCCCTCACGACCGCTTGTCGTTGCTCAACAGCGCCAGGAACTCGCGGCGCAAATCTGGATTTTTCAGAAAACTTCCGCGCATGACGCTATTGATCATCTTGCAGTCCATGTCCTTCACGCCCCGCCACTGCATGCAGTAGTGGTCGGCCTTCAGAACAATCGCGAGGCCGTCCGGTCGCATCTTCTCCTGCAGCAGGTCGGCGAGTTGAATGACCGCTTCCTCCTGAATCTGAGGACGCGCCATGACCCATTCGACCAGGCGCGCGTACTTTGACAGGCCGATCAGGGCGGAGTGCTCATTGGGCATGATACCGACCCACACCTGTCCGATGATCGGGCACAGGTGATGCGAGCAGGCGCTGCGCACCGTGACCGGGCCGACGATCATGAGCTCGTTGAGGCCCTCGACGTTGGGGAACTCGGTGACCGATGGCATGGGCTCATAGCGTCCTCGGAACACCTCTCTGATGAACATCTTCGCGACCCGCCGGGCGGTGTCCTGGGTGTTGTGATCGCCGTGCGTGTCGATCACCAGCGCATCCAGAACCTGCTGAAGTCCGGCCTGCACTTCACCCTGAAGCGCATCCAGCTCGCCGGGCTCGATGAACTCAGCAATGCTGTCGTTGGCATGGAACCGCTTCCGAGCGTTCACCAGCCGCTGCCGAATCTGATTCGACACCGGAGTCTCCCGGCCGGAGTTGTCTGGGCTACTGGCCAAAAGCTTCTCCTTGACGCTCTATTTCCGTCGGCTCAACTGTCGCGAAAGCTTGCGCTCCGGAGGCCTCATCGCTGGGAGATTGACTCAGATGCTTGGAAATCATCACGCCGTATTCTACTCGGCTTGGCTCACCCAGCGAGTATCGGTGGGTGCCGAGACTCTGGCCGCTGGTCTGTCGGAGGGCCGTGGAGGCCCGTCCGAGCGAAAAAGAACTTGGAAATGCGCCAAAAGCCGCTGCCAAATGCTGCAGTGAGAAGCGAACCTCGGGCAAACTCATGTGCGTGCTATCAGTGAGATATTGTGGTGGCCCGATGGTGCACGAGAGCCGGATCTCTTCAGGCCAACTCGCGCGTCCTTGCTGACAGTCGGAGCTTTGGTGCAGAGCTGGTAAGCACCGTTTGGCGATGGAGAACGCCTCGAATCGCCGCTTGTTCCGACGATCAGAATCTGCCACGTGTATATCTTCCAGCGATTTGCCATACGGCATCCCCACGGGGAAATCCAGATCTCGGCGAGCGTTCGAGAGTCGTTTGGGTCCACAAGCTGGCAGATTCAAAGCATGTCACCCCGATTTGCGTGTATGACTCGCTTCGTGTGAGGGCGTTGGGTGTGCCTGCCCCGCAGTTGCATCGCGAAGTTCATTCAGGCACGATTCCGTCTGCACGCTCGCGTGGTCATCTGGTCGCACGTGTATGCTCTTGCCCCCTTGCGCGATTCTTCGCGCTTTGGTGAGCGTGCAGTTTGGAGCGGGGTCGGGTGATTCGGAGTTGACCCAGTGAGCACATTGATTCCTCGTTCTCCGCGTCTTGCTTCTGCGTTTGTACCTATCACAGTTCTCTCCGTCGTCGGTCTCGCGTCGGGGGCATCCCTCGCGGATGTCTCGCCCGACGCCCGCATGATGCGGTATCCAGCGGTGAGCAACTCGCAGATCGCGTTCGTCTACGCGAACAACATCTGGGTGGTCGCCCGTTCCGGCGGAGCCGCGACGCCGGTCGCTGCGCCCCCGGGCGCATCGGGCTTTCCGCACTTCAGTCCCGATGGCAAGTCGCTCGCGTTCGTGGGCAACTACGACGGCAACCGCGACATCTACACGATCCCCGTCGCGGGCGGCATTCCGCAGCGCATCACGCACCACCCCGTGGCGGAGAATCTCGCCGCGTGGAACGCCGACAACTCGCTGCTGTTCTTCAGCCCCGGCACCGTGAACATGGCGCGGCAGACGCAGATGTACACCGTCCCCTCCACCGGCGGTCTGCCCACCAAGCTCCCCGTTCCCTACGGCGCGTTCGGAGCGATCAGCGATGATGGCGAGTGGCTCGTATACACGCCGCACAGCACGGACAGCCGCACTTGGAAGCGCTATCGCGGCGGCATGGCGACCGATGTCTGGCTGGTGAACCTCAAGACATTTACCAGCAAAAAGCTCACCGACTGGGAAGGCACCGACACGCTCCCGATGTTCGGCCACGGCGCTGGTTCGCAAACGATTTACTATCTCTCCGACGCGGGCGACGAGCATCGGCTGAACATCTGGTCCGTCGGCGCCGACGGTGCGAATCGCACGCAGCTCACCAAGTTTGCCGATGATGATGTTCGCTGGCCCTCGATGGGTCCCGGCGAGAACAAGGAGGGCGGCAAGGGTCGCGGCGAGATCGTCTTCCAGCTCGGCTCCAAGCTCATGCTCCTGGATCTGGAGAGCAAGGAAGCCCGGCCTGTCAACGTGTTGATTCCAGGCGCGCGTCCCAAGGTGCGGCCGCGCACGGCGGATGCTTCCGAAACCATCACCTCGTGGGGTCTTTCCCCCAGCGGCAAGCGAGCAGTTTTTGTCGGCCGCGGCGATGTCTGGACAGTCCCCGCCAAGGAAGGCGTGACACGCAACCTCACGCACACCGGCGGTGTCTACGAGCGCGACGCGGTGTGGTCGCCCGATAGCAAGTACATCGCGTACTTCTCCGATCAGTCCGGCGAGTACGAGCTCTGGGTCCGTCCCTCCGATGCGCGAGCCGCGGAAGAAGAGAAGAAGGATGACAAGAAGTCCGACGCGAAGGATGAGAAGAAGGACGACGCGGCGGAGAACAAGGACGCGAAGGACAGCAAGGACTCCAAGCCAGCCGAC
>JBKJOD010000311.1:0-9198 GCA_046593245.1 Phycisphaerales bacterium | reverse complement strand
GGGCGATTCGGCCCATTGGCTATCCATGCACAACGGCGAAGCCCTGATTGTCGATCGGAAGAGCGGCAACCCGCCCACGATCTACGTACCGACGGCGTCGGTGAGCATCACCGGCGGTATTCAGCCAGGAATCCTCGCCCGCTCGATGGGGCAGGAGCACCGCGAAAACGGGATGCTGGCCCGGCTGCTGTTCGCCATGCCCCCGCGCAAGCCGAAGCGGTGGACGGAAGCCGACGTGGACCCGGCGAGCGAAGCGGCGGTCGCGGCGGTGTTTGCCAATCTATTCGAGCTGACGATGGAAGTGGACCCCGACAGCCCCGCCATGAACCCCGACTTCCGGCCCCGGCGGTTGACGCTGACCCCGGACGGGAAGGCGGCGTGGGTCCGGTTCTACAACGAGCACAACACCGAGCAAGTTGAACTCACCGGCGACATGGCGGCGGCGTGGTCCAAGTTGGAGGGATACGCGGCACGACTCGCGCTGGTGGTCCACCAGACCCGCTGGGCGGCCGGGGACGCGACGCTGCGCGATCCCCTGCGTGTGGACGAAGTGAGTATCGCGGCTGGGGTGGTGCTCTCCCGCTGGTTTGGGGACGAAGCCCGACGCGTCTACGCCATTCTGAGCGAGTCAGACGAGGATCGGGAAAACCGCCGGCTTATGGAGTGGATTGAACGCAAGGGCGGCACGGTGACGGTGCGCGACCTGACCCACGGACTTCGAGCGTATCGAAACGACCCCGACAAAGCGGAACACGACCTGACGGAGCTGGTGGAAACGGGGATGGGGCGTTGGGAAGCCGACGACCACGGGCCGAAGGGCGGGCGACCGGCCCGACGATTCCGGCTTGTCTCCACCGTCACCGTCACCGAAACCCCGACGAACCCTGAGAAAGATGAGGGTTCTGGTGACGGTGACACCGGAGACGCGGCCACTAACGCCGTCGGGGAATGGGGGGAAACGTGACACTCACCCACGAACTTGCCCCGCTGCTGCACGCCTTGGGGCGGGCGGGGATCGAACTGGCCCCGCACCCTACTGACGCAAACCGCCTGCGGCATCGTCCGGCGGTCCTGCCCCCCGATCTGTCTTCTCAGCTGCGGCTGCACCGTGTGGCGGTCGCCGTGCTGCTGCGGGACGGCTACGCACCCGCCGACGAAGACGCGGCGTATGTCCTGCGCGAGCGGCTGTGCGTCGCGGGCGACCGGGCAATACCGACACACCCGGGATCACCGGCATGGCTGTTGGCGGTCGGGGAGTCGATCGGAGGCGGCGACACGCCCCAGGCGATGACGCCCCCGCCCAGCGTGGCGGAGCGGCTGGCTGACGTGCTGTCGGCGGCACTGGGTGTCCCGTTGCGGGTGTCCTCCCTTCCACCCGGCGAGCGGTTCCCGGGCGAACCGGAGTGGCGCATGCCGACCACAACGCGGAATAGTTGCGAAATCGCAACACGCCGGGTACACTCTGGGCATGGGGCAACTGACGCGGGCCATAACAGCGGCAGTGAAGGCGAGCGATCAAACGCCCTACGCGATCGCCAAGGGCGCGGGCGTGGCCCGTAGTCAACTCTCACGGATGATGCGGGGCGAAAGCGGAATGACGGCGGACTCGATCGAAAAACTGGCGGACTACTTGGGACTGCGAATCACGATCGCACCCAAGGGCAAGACCACGAAGGGACGGTGACGCATGGCGAGGCAACGCAGCAAGGGTCAGGGCACGGTGTACCGGCGGCACGATCGTGGCCCTTGGATCGCGGCATGGTGGGGCCATGACGGCAAGCGGCGCGAGCGGTCGTGCCGCACCACGGACAAGGCTGCGGCCGAGCGAATCCTGAGCAAGCACGTCGCCGGGGCTGCCCTACGCAGGGACGGTGTGATCGACGCGACACAAGACCGTCACGCCGAGGAAGGGCGGAAGCCCCTAGTCGAGCACGTATCGGCATACATCGCCCACTGTCGGCACGCGGGGCATGCACCCCACCATGTCAGCCAGAAGGAATCGCAGATCGCCCGCATGATCGAGAGCACGGGCGCGTCCCGGCTGGCAGAACTGACCGCGGACGCGCTCGAAACTCACCTGTCTCTTTTGAAGGACAAGAACCTGTCCGCCCGGTCGATGAACTTCTCCCGTCAGATCGCGGTTGGGTTCGTGGCGTGGTGCGTTCGGACCGGCAGGGCGGCGACCAATCCGCTGCGCGTCGTGCCGAAGCAGGACGAAACGCGGGACCGCCGCCGGGTTCGTCGCCCCCTGACCGACGATGAGATGACGCGGCTGCTCGCGGTGGCCCGCGAGCGGGGTCGGGATGCGTGGTATCTGGCGGCCGCGTTGGCTGGTCTGCGCAAGGGCGACATGCAACGACTCACCTGGGCCGACGTGAACTTCGCCGCGGGCACAGTGACACTCCGCCACGGAAAGGCGAAGCGGGTGGACGTGATCCCGATGCACCCCCAACTTGCGGAGGCCCTGCGGCGGCGGCAGGAAGCCCGCCCAGGCGTGCCGACGGCCCTGGTGTGGTCCGACACCGTTGGGGACGTGACGCGGCTCAAGGACTTCCTGCGGGCTGGGATCGCCCGCCGGGAAGTGGTGAAGGACGACGACGGGAACCCCGTGATGATCGGCGAGGGCAACGAGGCCGAGCCCAAGACGAGGATCGTGGTGGAGGATGACGAGGGCCGCGTGATCGACCTGCATGCCCTGCGCACGACGCTGGGTACGCAACTGGCCCGCGCCGGCGTAACGCCCCAAGTCGCCCAGCGGATCATGCGGCATTCGGACTACCGGACCACGTTGAAGCACTACACGGTGCTTGGGCTCGTGGACACGACGGCCGCAATGGACCGGCTTCCAGGCGTCGCGCGCGAACGGCACGTGCAGGCGGCGACGGGGACCACGGATTCAGCTCCGATGGACCCCCAGCTATTCCCACAGCAGTTGGGGCGCGAAACCGCGCGAAATGGCGCGGCGGGGCGCGACGGACCGACGCGCAAGGGAGATCGTCGGGGAAACGAAAAACCCCAGCAATCGCCGGGGTTTTCGCATGATTCTTCGATGGATTCGTCAAAGCGGGCGACCAGGATCGAACTGGTGACATTCAGCTTGGGAAGCTGACGTTCTACCGCTGAACTACGCCCGCGACATTGAACAAGTGTACGCCATGTTAGCGGTCGGCGGCAAATGGGTTTTGTGGCCCAGGCAAGCGGTGGTCGGGCGGAGTCAGCCGAGTTCCCAAAGCAATCGCGGCGTGCCGGGAGCGTGGGCACGGAGGTGGAAGTGGAGCATGGCAAAGGCGCTGACGCAGGCGCGGCGGCGAATGTCTTCGCGGTCGCCGGTAAAGAGAAAATGTCGGGAATGGGCGGAGAGATTGCCCCCGCCGGATTTGGTTGCGAGGGCAATGTGAACCGTTCCGACAGGCTTGGCTGCGCTGCCACCGTCAGGGCCGGCGATGCCGGTGAGGGAGATCGCGAAGTCTGCGGCGGATTCCCGTAGGCCGCAGAGGGCCATTTCGCGTGCAGTCTCGGCGCTGACAGCGCCGACGCGCTCGAGAGTTTCGGCGCGAACACCGAGGCGGTGCTTGAGCGTGTTGGAGTAGGTGATAAAGCCGCCGAGGAAAACGCTTGATGAGCCGGGGATGGCGGTGAGCATCTCGCCCACCATGCCGCCCGTGCAGCTTTCGACAACGGCCAGTGTGCGCGATGTGTTGGATGACTCGCGAAGCGCGTTAATTGTGTGTGCGGCGAGATGTTCGGGACCGGACTCGTCGCCGCTGCCGGATTTCGGGAGCACGTGATCACCGAGGATGCGACGGATTTCGGCCTCGACGGTGTTGATGCGGACGGTGGCGGCCGCGCGGCCTTGAGCGGTATTGGGTTCACTTGCTTCGTAGCGGATGCGGATGGTGAGAACGCCGCCGCTGGCGGTGATGCCGACGAGTGGGATGCGATCGCGTTGGGTCAGGTCGCCGAGTCGCTGCACGCAGTCGGCCTCGGGGATCGCTATGACGTGGAGTAGGCGCGTGAGCACGAGACGATCGGTGGGTGGGCGAAGGAGCGGAAGGATGGAGCGGGTGAACATCGGCTGGAGTTCACCGGGCGGGCCGGGGAGGCAAACGATGTCTGTGGTTTTCCAGTCGCCTTCGGAACTGATCGTGGCATGCAGCCCGGGGGCGGTGCCGAATGGGTTGGGAATGGCCGCGGCGCGGCTGGGGCGGAAGGCCTGTCGCTCCTGACGGGGCGTGACTTCGCGCCCACGGCGGAGGAGTTTGTCAGCGAGATCGGCGCGGGAAGCGGAATCAAGTATTAGATTGTCGTTGGTCGCGCGGCAGATTGCTTCGCGTGTGAGGTCACCGTCTGTTGGCCCGAGGCCCCCGGACATGATGATGAGCGGGGCGCGAGCGGCCGAACGCTGAATGGCGGTGATGAGGTCGGTGAGATCATCACCGACAGCGGCGTGCGCGGCGACGAGGATGCCAACGTTCACGAGTTGCTCGGAGAGCCATCGGGCGTTGGAATCCTGGAGCTGGCCGGTCATCAGTTCATCGCCGGTGGAGAGGATGGCGGCGTGAGTATGGATCGTCGAGGGGTTGATCACACAAATGTCCTTGAGTGGGCGATTCAGACGCGCATGTAGCCGGTGGTCAGATTGCCCGTGTAGTGGATCGCGAGCGTGGAGGTCGCGCCCTTCACGCCGAGCGGCTTGCCGGCGACGAGCACGATCGGATCGCCGGGCTGAATCCACCCCAGCGCGAGCAGGTCCTGCTCGACAAGCTGGTTCCACTCCGAGAGCGTGCCGCTCGCGGGCACTGGCATGTGGCGGGCGGTGACACCACGGAGAAGGGCCATGCGCCGGACATAACGCGCATCGCTTGAATACGCGACGATCGGGATACGCGGGCCGGTCTGCGAGAGGTATCGCGCGGTGCCGCCCTCCTGGGACCAGCAGGCGATGAGCTTCGCGCCGACATCGTGTGCGACGTGCCACGCGCCGTGGGCGAGCGCGGCGGTGCGATAGCGGCTTTTTATGAGCCGTGCTGAGGGGCTGGGAGCAATGATGCTGTCCACAAGCGTGCGCTCGGCAGCGCTCGCAATGCGGCGCATGGTCTCGACGGCGAGTGCGGGATATTTTCCGCTGGCGGTTTCCGCACTCAGCATGACGGCGTCGGCTCCGTCGAGCACGGCGTTGGCGACATCGCTGACCTCCGCGCGAGTGGGTGAAGAGTTCTCGATCATGGTTTCGAGCATCTGGGTCGCGACGATGCAGGGCTTGCCCCATTCATCGCACTTGGCGATAAGACGCTTTTGCACGAGGGGAACTTCGGCGAGGTCCATCTCGACGCCGAGATCGCCGCGGGCGACCATGATGCCGTCGGCGGCTTCGACGATGGCGTCGATGCAGTCGAGGGCTTGGGGCTTCTCGATCTTGGCGATAACGGGGATCATCGCACCGACACCGGTGGCATCCTGCGCGTGATCGATGGGGCACATGCCCATGAGGGCCTGACGTAATTCGATAACTTCCTCCGGCTTGCGCACGAAGCTGAGGGCGAGGAAGTCCAGGCCGTGTGCAACGGCCCACTCGACATGACGCCAGTCCTGCTCGGTGATCGCGTTGGTCTGCACGCTGGAGTCGGGAAGGTTGATGCCTTTGCGACTGCTGACGATGCCCCCCACTGTGACGCGGCAGCGCAGAACCGTGAGCGGATCACTCTTTTCGCGGTCGATGGCGAGCAGGCGGACCGCACCATCGTTGATGAGGACGCGGTGGCCGGGCTGAACCTCGCTCGCGAGATGCGGATAGTCGCTGGGGAGTGTGATCGAGTTTACCTCGGCGTGTGCGGCGGGTGTTGGGCCGCAGGTGAAGAGGACTTCGCGGCCGACATCGAGCATGACCGGCTCGGGGATCGTGCCGACGCGAATCTTGGGGCCTTGGAGATCGCCGAGGATCGCGGTGGGTTGGCCAAGTTCGGCGGCGACGCGACGGATGGTGTTCACGCGGCGTTCGTGGTCCGCGAGCGTGCCGTGGGAGAAGTTGAGACGGAAGACGGCGACTCCCGCCTGGATGAGCTTGGCGACCATCTCGGGCGTATCGCTCGCGGGGCCGATGGTGGCGACGATCTTTGTAAGCGTTGGGCGCGCGAGGGTGATGCGGTCGGGTTGCGGGTCGCTCACTGGGCGGCTCCGGACTTCTCGCGGGCGAGGGCGGAGACGCGGCGGTAGCTCTCGCGGAAGAACTGGGTGTAGGCGATGAGCGAGCGTTTGCCGTGGTCGAGGTCCTTGGACCAGTTCGCGTCCGCTTTGATGGCCTTGAAGTTTTTCTCGGTGAACTCGAGTTGCGTGCCGTCTTTCATGGTGTGCATGGGCATGGCGTAGAAGAGCCGCTCCATTTCGTTGAGGGTGTCCGTCGGAAACTTTCCAGCGGCGTGTGCGGCGCGGGCGGCGTTCAGAGATTGCCATGCATCGCGTAGCTCGGGGACGGTGTCGATTCCAAACGCGGCCATCATCGGAGCGATTGCGGAGCGCCAGCCGCGTTGGGGGACATCGCTGGCGATCTTGAATGGGTTGGTCTGGTCGACCATGAGGGCCGCGTACTTCTCGTACATGATGGGTCGGACGGGCATGCGGCGGAGTTCGTATTCTTCGGGGCCGAAGAGTCGGCCGTCGGGAGTTTTGGGATACGTCGGAATGATTGCGAACTGCACATGAGGATCGCCAGGTTTGTACGACGGTTCCGCCATGACCGATCGCACGCTGTGAAACTGCCAGAGCGCCTGCGCCTCTTCGGTCAGGCAGAACTCGATGAACTTCTTCGACAGGTCGAAGTTGGAGGTGCCGTTGAGGATTGAGCAGGGATCGGCGTCGATGTAGACCGCGCCTTCGGGATCGACGTATCCGACGCGCACGGACTTTGGATCCATGCCGGGCTTCATGAGCATCTGGGCCTGGCTGCGGCCGTAGAAGTCGATGGCCATGCCAGCGGCGGCTTCGCCCTGACTCACGTCAATCGGCGGCTTCGTGCTGGAACTGGCGAAGTAGCGGGCGTTGCCGCACATCTCGCGTAGTGTGCGCCAGCCCTTGTCCCAGCCCTCCTTGTTCATGATGGAGTCGTACGTGGTGGTCACACTGCCGGACTGGCGACCATCGGCGAGGGCGACCATGTTGAACATGCGATAGTCGCAGAGGTCGCCGAAGGACTTGGGTTCGGGGAGACCGAGGCGCGCGAGGACATCGCGGTTGTAGACGATGCCGAAGCCCGAGAGTGCGGTGCCGATCCAGTACTGCTCAGGATCGTAGAGGTTCTGCTCGCCGATTGTGTTCTTCTCGCCGTACCACCCGATGAGCACCTGCTTCTCGAAGTTCGCGGGCTGTCCCATGCGGAAGGTGACTGACTTGCCGGAGGAGAGACGGACCTTCTTCTCCTCTTTCATTTTGGAGTGCTCGAAGGAACCGCCGCCGAAAAAGAGGTCGAAGCCAGCGGAGCCGGGCTTTGCAACACCGGCATCGTCGATCTGCCCGTTCTTGGCAGCGGCTTCGAGTGTCGACTCGAGTTGCTTCATGATGTCGGCGGTGCCGCCGGGGGCCCGCCAGTCAACGGTGACGGGGGAACCCTGCGTGCGTTCATACCAGCGGGCGAAGGCCGCACCGAACTCGGTGCGGATCTGCTCAACATGTGGTGTCACAATGACGAGCTTGGCGGTGTTTTTTCCACCTGAAGCGGCGGTTGGGGCGGATTGCCCGGCCATGCTGCGCACGAGAAAGGGCACACTCAGAACGAGCAGGAGAGCGGCAAGTACGGCGAGCTTCTGGCCCATGGTCAGAGTGTAACGGGGTACGCCGAGGGACGCACGGGCCAAGCCGTACGAGCCCTGCCCGCATGCAAGAACTCGGGTACGCTCACGGCATGTCAGCGAATATTCAACCAGTGGCGATTGTGACGGGGGCGGGCTCGGGGATCGGGAGGGCGACGGCGCGCACGCTGGCGCGGTCGGGATTGCAAATCGTACTTGTGGGGCGACGCGAGGCCGCGCTCGAGGAGACTGCAGCCTCGCTGCCGGATGGGGCGGAGTCACTATGCATTCCGCTGGATGTGTCGGACCCCGCGTCGGGACAGGAGATGGTGGCGGGGTGCATCGCGCGATTCGGACGGCTGGATGTGCTCGTGAACAACGCCGGGATCGCGCCGCTCCTTTCGATCGACAAAACAGATGCCGCAACCATTCAGCAGGTGTACATGACCAACGCCGTCGGGCCGGCGTGCGCGATCGCGGCGGCATGGCCCGTGTTCATGCGTCAGCATGCAAATGCTGATTTTTCGCCGATCGGGCATCGGATTGTGAACATCTCAACACTGGGAACAGCAGATCCGTTCCCGGGGTTCTTCGCGTACGCCGCGAGTAAGGCGGCGCTCAATCTGATGGCACAGAGCTGCGCGATGGAGGGAAAGCCGTATGCAGTAAAGGCGTTTTCGATCGCGCCGGGAGCAGTGGAAACATCCATGCTGCGGGCGATTTTTCCTGAGAATGTGCTGCCAACTAACAAGTGTTTGACGCCGCAGAAAGTGGCGGAGGAAATTCTGGCGTGCGTGATGGGAGAGCGGGATGGGCTCAATGGGAAGACGATTTATCTGCGGGGTGATTGACCCCTGACCACAACGCAGACTTCGCTCAAAGTCTTGCGTACGTGGGTGTCAGACTGTGAGCGTGCCTTTGCCGAGTGTGACTGCGTGGCCGCCAAGGATGATACGGTCGCCATTGAGTTCACACCACATTTCGCCGCCGCGGCGGGAGACCTGGTGGGCGGTGAGGTGCTGCTTTCCCAAACGCTTTGACCAATACGGAACGAGCACGGTGTGCGACGAGCCGGTGGCGTGGTCTTCGTTCAGCCCGTGGCGCGGCGCGAAGTAGCGGCTGATGAAATCGTGGCCCGCGCCGGGAGCGGTGACGATCACGCCGGATGTGTCGATCGCGGCGAGTTTGGCGAAGTCGGGCTCGAGAGAATGGACATCACGCTTGTTCTCGTACACGGCCATGGTCATACCGGACTGATAGACCTCCGCCGGTTCGCGGCCCAGCGCGGCACAGAGGGCGTTGGTGGCGCGAACCCGCACGGCCGGGCGGGCCTGCAGTTGCAGGGCGATCAGGTCGCGATCGCGCGAGACCTGAACATCGCCACCGAGGGTGGTGAAGGTGATGGCGTTGCCCTTGA